>JAISUK010000065.1 GCA_031272075.1 Dysgonamonadaceae bacterium | reverse complement strand
GTTTCTATTTATAATTTATAATATTATTCTATTTAATTCTTATTTTGCTCTAAACCTAACAGGTCTTGGAGACCTGTTAGGTTTTGTGGGACGCGGATTTTGATTTATTGGTTTACAAGTTGTCTGAACTGTGATTGTCTGAACTGTGATTTTTGAGATTTATGTGATTTCTATGATTTAAAATCACACTAATCATTCCAATCATATTAAAATCACAGTTCAGATGATTATTTTCCCGTTTTGTACGCCGTGTAGAAAATTTCTGCTATCTTTGCGGCGGTATAATCATTTAAACCGCAAGAATTATGACAGTAACAGACTTACAGCCGGCTTTCAATCCCGTACAACTGCACCTGATAGAGATGTTCAGTTATATTAAGACCGAAGAAGCGATGAACGAGTTGCAGGAAGTGTTGCTTGACTTCTACAAGAAGAAGTTGAACGAAGAGACCAATCGCTTATGGGCGGAAGGAGTTATCAACGACGATAAAATCGAAGAGATGCTGAATACTCATATCCGAACTCCATACAAATGAAGATTGTCCTTGACACCAACTGCCTGCTGGCCTCCATAGCGGAAAAATCGCGTTACCACGCTGCGTGGAAGGCTTTTCTTGACGGCAGGCTTACCTTGTGCTACTCGACGGAAATGCTTGAAGAGTACGAGGAATTGTTGCAGCGTTACTACGGTCTGACAACGACCATCTTAACTATGGAATTGCTTATCAATTCGCACAACGTGAAACGGGTAACGCCCCACTTTAAATGGCATCTGATAACCGCCGACCCGGACGACGACAAGTTCGTGGACTGCGCCCTGAACAGTGGCGCGGCGTGTATTGTTACCAACGACCGTCATTTCGACGTGCTGAAACATCTTGGCTTCCCGCCGATTAACGTTTTTGACTTGCAGACGTTTTGCGGGATGATTGTCTGAACGGTTTTGTAAACCAATATTTCAAAGAGCGCTTTTATATTATTGTCTGAACCCAGGTTTTCGTAAGATTTATGTGATTTCTATGATTTAAAATCACACTAATCATTCCAATCATATTAAAATCACAGTTCAGACGCAATAATACTGAGCCATGCGCGGCGGATTGACCGACCGTGCAAGGTATATAATGTCGAAATGTTCCATATCTTCGAGATATGGAATATTTATGTTTATAAAAATAGCTGTAATACGTTGATTTACAGGTATATAGGGGGGTTAAATGCCAACAGACGCGACAAACGGGCGCAGAGCGCCTTTAAATGCCCTCAAACGCGATGCGGAGAGTGGGTATCCTGACCCTCCGGCTGTCGTTGATATTTTATTGCGTCTGTCCATGCATACGAAATTAAACCAATAATGCAGGCGTAAAGATACTGTTTATTTTTTTTTATTCCGCAAATTATTTTAAGATTTTTTTGATTTTTTTACGATATGAAAGACAAGAAGGCACAAAGATTATTTTTCAAGAGTTTGAATAAATTCAGGGCTTCGCGATAGGGTGAACCAAGGTTGGCATGATGATACGATTTAAATCGTTGCAATATTACAAATTAATTTTGATATTTCAAGCAAAATCATTCTTTTTTTCTCATTTTCGCTTTACCCTGAAACTGGAAGTGTAGGTACCTGCCGCGCAGAGTACGGCGAAGATGATGAATGTGACGCGGAAACTGCGCATAAAGTCGTCGTGCAATTCACTTGTTATTAATTTGTTGCCAACAAAAAGAGAAATGGTCATTGTGGCGACGCCCATGCTGAACGCCTGCCCCGTGAGACGCATCGTCCCCATCGTAGCGGACGCTTGGCCATAGAAGCACTTATCGACGGAACTCATTATCACATTGGCATTTGGAGAAGAAAACAGTCCGAAGCCGAAGCCAAAAAGCATGAGCAGCAACACAATCCACACAAGTGACGTAGTGGCGGTAACAAAGACGAGCGCTATCAGACCGATGGTAAGCAACGCCATGCCGCAAGTGGCCAGTAACGAGGGATTGTGCCTGTCCGACAGCCGTCCGCCATAGAGCGACACGAGGCACTGCACAAGCGCTTGAGCGATAAGGATAAATCCGGCAGTTTGAGGTTCTAAACCGCGCACGTATTGCAAATAGAGGCTCATCAGAAACGCCACGCCGAAAGTGCAGGCATAGTTGATGAGCGCCGAGAGGCTCGACAGACTGAAAGCTTTGTTGCCGGAAAAAATCCGCACGTCGAACACCGGTTGTTGCAATCGCAGTTCGTATATCGCAAATCCTACGATCCCTACAAGACCTCCAACTATCAGTATATAGGCATAGTAACCGGGAAGTTCGGAGAATCCGAAGATGAGACAGAACAGTCCTGCGGCATAGATAACGCTTCCCGCAAGGTCGAAATGCTCGCCACGCGCTTCAGCCCATTCTTTTTTGAGGGTGAAAACAGCGAATGCAGCGGCTATCATGCTCAGCAACCCCATGAGAAAAAACAAGCTCTGCCAACCGAAATACTGCGTCAGCATCCCACCGAAAAATGGCCCTGAAGCAAGCGCGAAGTAAACGACAGCAGTATTGATGCCGATAGCCTTGCCGCGTTGCCGCTGCGGAAACACCGAGACAAGGATGGCCATACTTGTGCCGAACATCATGGCGCTCCCCAGTCCGGACAATGCCCGCAACGCGATAATCCATGCGCCGGACTGCGCAAAACCGCACAACAAATTGGTTATGCCGAACACTGAAAGGCCTGCGACAAAAAAACGCTTGCGTCCGTGCATATCGGCAAGTCGCGCAAAAGGCACCTGCAGTAGGGCGGTAGCAATAAGATAGGACGAAGCGATCCAACTCTGTGATACCGCTCCAAGCGCGAAAGCATGGCTTATTTGCGGCAACGACAGATTGATTGCCGACCCCATGAACGGCACTAAAAATGACGAAAGCCCGATCACAAACAACGCCGAGTTCTTATTTATTTCTTGCATATCTCTACAACTATTTTTAAAAATAGGGACGCGGTATGCCACGTCCCTACAATCCCACATGTCAGTATGATCTTTTTTTTGCGAGATTGAAATAACACTTAAAAAAACCCGATGCAAAGATAGCGATTTTGCGTTGAATTTAGAATTAATGAAACGAGCCTGCCAAACATCGCAGATTCAACTTTCAATTTTCAACTTCTTCACCCTCGTTGCGCCGTTCGCCAGCCGTATCCTCACGATATAGACGCCTTGAGCGAGTTGAGGAAGCTGCATAGACCAAGACGGTTGCCGAATGTCGCTTTCAGCAGCGATTCGGATGCCCTGCATTCCTGTCACCGTAAGTTCGTTGATGTCTTCACCTGCGGACGTCACCTGTAGGCGTCGGCCATCTGCAAACACGTAAATGTCATCCATTGCATCGTGCAATCCCAATGCGTCTTCATTGTTTGACCCTTCAAGTATTTGCTGACCGATGAGCAGCGAAAACCGCCCTTTGAGATAATTCGGATCAGTATCCGCAACGGTAAATTCATAAACATTGTCATCCTTCGGAGAAATCTTTTTGCCGGTCAACTTGTCCAGCAGTTGAATCGCTTTCAGATTCAAATTGCCGACGCTTTCCATCCGTAGTTTGTAACTGCCGCGTGCATTGCCCTGGACATGGATGCCAAGGGGCATCTCGTTCGACAAGCTGTTGGTGTTGGTATTGATATACCGGATTGCGCGCTCGCGCTTTTTGTCGTCGAGCGAATAGATCTGTGGCGCACTTTGGGAATAAGAACCGACAGGATTGCTGTAGACAGATTGCTTGTCGCTCAAAGCCGACATATTGGAATTATAATACATCCAGTCGACATTTTTCTTGTCTTCGCCGTGAAATACAAAAGTGGTATAATTGCTGCCGATGGCATTGGAAACCGTCAGCCGGATGATTCCTTGCTGCTTGTCTGTGGATGATTTGTCGCTCTTCAATTGTGACACACATTCGTAGTTTTCGCGAGCGATCGACATGTCCTTGGTGAAGACAAGTTCGACTTCGGTGCCGACCTCGCCGATGGGCTGCACAAAGAATGCCTGAAGCACCGCAATGGTATCGTAATCACCGATCGGGTCAGTCTGGAAAGAGCTGTTGCCGTAGATCCGATAAAACTGTTCCATCTTGCTGCTGTTTACTTCAAACAACTTGGAGAGGTCGAGGCTGGAGACAAACGGATTGCCCACCATCACTTCGTCGTTCTCATTGTCGCCGTCTTTGTCGGTGATGGGCAGCCTGATCTTGAACGAGTCCAGCGGCAGGTTGTTTTCGTCTTCAAAGACAAAGCGATAGGCTTCCTCGCCACGCTCAATTTCATCGTACATATCTTCAATCAGTTGAAATCCATCTTGCCCCAGGAAATAATGAATCTTGCTGATCCCGCTATCGTAGGAATGGGCAGGATGCATCGGATCGGAAAAAGAGTCCTCAAAATACGGCAGTTTGATGGCGCCCTTGAGGTTCTGCAAATGCGTGTGATCATTTACTCCCAATACACTGTTGTTGTATTTGGGGATGAACAGACAAATGGCGTAGTTCATGTGCGCCCCGATTTCGAGCGCGAGGTTGGGATCGGTAGGATGCCATCCCCCTGTAAGTACGCGCGTTTCATCATCGTCGTAGGTAACACGCGTCGATTTGAACTGCTGCTGCCAGGTGTAAGGATATCCGCCGAAAGAGAAATCGCCGGTGACAACTTTCTTCAACGGCGCTGCCAAGGCGTACCATTGCCCGCGGACCATGCTTGGGGAAGCAAAACCGACTTGATCGTCCGGATGGCTTTCGCCATCGTTGTAGATCACGCTGTAATCGTCGTTATAATATTGTGTAGCATAATAGATGAACGCTTTGTTGTAGTGCAGATAGTGCGGCTGCGCCATTTCCGCGCCAAAGCCGAAAACAATGCTGTCGCAACAAGGTTCGCCGACAGACGCACAAACTTCATAGCCTTCATCGACATCGTCATCCTGGGTATTTTTCGTAGATTCGAGCACAGGCGGACCTACCAACCGACACCGGTCGGAGTTGAGTGAATCGAGTATCGGAAAGTATTGTGAATCACCATGGATAAATACGGTGGTGAACTTTCCGGGGTAAGTATTGTACTCATTGGAATGTCCACTGCTCGAAGTGCTCCAATTTTCAGGATCGTACCAGTCGAATCCCATTGGAATTTTTACCCAATACATACGTGCGGGCGCATCGTGAATGTAGGTCGAAGCGCTCTTTTGCGACCAGCAGCCGGTACTGCTGTCGTAGTAACGAGCGAAATAATGCCCGCCGACGGTCGCAGTAAAATTGGCGGAAGACTCATCACCAACCGGATCCCTGTCAATGTACCATTTGTAAACACTGCCGCCGGTGGCCGTGAGAACTACCGACGCGGGAGATACCATTCCCACGGAATCAATCAGGCGCTCGATCGGACCTGTCGGGTCGATGGTGGGCGCCGGGGCCGCCGCGGGGGTGATAAAATTCACCGTGCTTATTGCCGATAAATTCCATTCCACGTCCTCTAACACAATACAAACTTTGTAGCTGGTAGCCGAACTCAGCGTGCTGGTGAATTGAACGACGTTCTCGCCTGCTGTTGCCGTACCTGTCCCTCTTGCCGCTGCCGTTCCCAATTGCGCTTTGATCATCGTTGCCTTAGGCGTATACGCTTCTGCTTTGATCACCATGTAATAATAAGTCCCTGCCAGGTCTGTAGTGAATTGGAACCTTGCACAGCAAGGCGTGATGTTGTCGACGCTCAAGTCGGAAAGCACGGGGACTGCCTGGCCTTCTAAATAATCCGGCATCGGCATGCCGGCAACATGGAGCGTAGCCATTGCACTTGCAACGATAAGGACAATCAAATACATATTGCGAAGCCACTTAAGCCACTTAAGCCTCTTTTCCTCTGGCAATGCAGCGTAATTGTCTCTCAATGTAGAGAATCCAACTCTAAATACTTTTGTAGTCATTTTATATTGAATAAATAGTTAAACAACTTTCCGCTACAAAAGTATTTTGGCTTTTTAATATGTGCAAATGGGGGATTGTCGCATTTTTGCATTTTTTGCAACTCCGCGACCAAAATCACCCCGAAATTTGCAAAAAATGCAAAAAACCTCCGGAGCAGGCCCGATTTTTTGCATTTTTTGCAACTCGCGGGTGAGCGATTATTGATTTTCGCAAAAATTCCGCCGTTAAACTTTGTTAAACGAACGTTTCTTTAAAATGCTAAAAAAGAAATGCGCTACAATTGCGCTTGGCAATGTAACGAACCCGTCAGCATTTCGTTGGAATGTTTTTTAATAATTCCACGACAAACCGCCACCATTTGTCCACAGTAGAGATTTGGATACGTTCGTCGGGAGAATGTGCTCCAAGGATGGTGGGTCCGCACGAAATCATATCCAGATGGGGATATTTTTCGAGAAAGAGACCACATTCCAAACCGGCATGAATGGCCTTGATGGCCGGTTTGTTTCCAAACAGCCGTTCATACACCTGCTCGGAGATCTTCAGTATGGCCGAATCGGCATTCGGTTTCCATCCCGGATAGCCATCGGTGACTTCCACTGCCGCTTCTGCCAATGAAAACACAGAGACCACCGTATTGACGACATCGGTTTTGAGGGAATTGACAGAACTCCGTTGGCTGGTTGTCACCACAATCTTGTTTCCATCTCCCATTTTGACGGAAGCCAGGTTGGTGGATGTCTCTACCAGTCCCGGAATATCCAAACTCATCCCGATCACGCCATGGGGACAGGCATACAACGCATTCAACAGTCGATTGAGGGTAGCAGCATCGATGATCGTTTCCGGCGCATCGACCGATTCGAGCAGGAGTGTCACCTCCGGATCGACCGATTTCAATTCCGCCTGTACCTCTGCCAGGAGACAGTTGCGCAATACGCTGACTTTTTCTTTCTGGTCAACGGGCACGCCGGCGATGGCCGAGGCTTCGCGCGGAATGGCATTGCTGAGGTTCCCGCCGTCGATTTGCGTCAGTGCGACGGGACATTCGTTGTTCAGCGTCCACAAGAAGCGGGTGAGAATCTTGTTGGCATTTCCCAATCCCTTATCGATTTCGCTTCCCGAATGACCGCCGTTCAAACCTTTTACCTGTATTTTGAACCAGAAATAGGCATTTGGAGTCGGTTGGGGTTTGTAGCTAAACGTGGCGATGGTCTTCTTTCCGCCTGCGCAACCGATATAAAATTCGCCTTCTTCTTCCGTATCCAGATTTACCAGGATGTCGCCTTCGAGGAATCCCTCCTTGAGGGCGAAAGCGCCTGTCAATCCGGTTTCTTCATCGGTAGTAAAGAGACATTCCAGCGGGCCGTGTTCCAGCTCTGTCGAAGCCAGGATTGCCAAAGCCGCCGCCACGCCGATGCCGTCGTCGGCGCCCAATGTCGTTCCTTCCGCTTTCACCCAATCGCCGTCGATGCAGGTGCGAATCGGCTCATTCTCAAAATCATGCTGAACGTCATTGTTTTTTTCACATACCATATCTATATGTGATTGCAAAATAAGCCGCGCTATCTTTTCCTTTCCGGGGGTCGCCGGTTTGCGGATGAGAACATTATTCGCATCGTCCGTTTTGACTTCAAGTCGATGCTGACGTGCAAAGTCAAGTAAAAAACGAACCATCTTCTCTTCTTTCTTGGATGGACGCGGAATTTGCGTGACCTGATCAAAATAATGCCAGATCATTTTCGGTTTTAATTCACTAACAACCATAATATCACTTAATTTAATTTACATAAAATAGATTTGAAAGGATAAAGAAACATAAAAAACTGAGAAATATCAAGAAAAAATAGAATCTTTAATGATAATTATATTATATTTGTGCCACAAAAATAGCGATGCCCATTCGTCTGTATGCTTTCCGATCATTTATTGTCGGCAAAAATACCGGACAGGGTCGCTGAAAAATTAAACAACGTACTGAAAATTGATATATATGAAAAATGTAAACTACATTATTAATGGTGTTCTGGCTGTAGCGATCATCGTATTATTTATTTTATTTTTTACGAGAGAAAGCAGTTCCGGCCAGTCGGATACGGCGGTCGTATCCGATTCTTCCATTGTAAAGCTGCCTGTCGCATACGTCAATGTCGACACGCTGCTTAACAATTATAACTACGCCAAAGACCTGAATGAAGTCTTGCTTCGTAAAAGCGAAAGTTCGAGCGCTGTTATCAATAAAAAATATTCGGAACTGGAGAAAGACGTGATGGATTTCCAGATGAAAGCCCAAAACAATGCTTTTCTGACCAATGAACGGATGATGCAGGAAGAAAGCCGCTTGAAAAAGAAACAACAAGATCTGGAAGAATTGGCCTCCCGTACCCAAAATGAATTTCTCGCCGAACGCGGGAGAGTGAACAAACAATTGGAAGATACGATTGTCGCCTCACTCAAAATCTACAACGAGAAAAAGAAATACCAGATCATTTTCAGCAATATGGGAACCAGCCCCATGCTCTATGCCGACGATGTTTTCGATATTACCCGCGAAGTTACGGATTTCCTGAATAAACGATACGTCCCCAAGGAAAACTGATCCTATCGTTAAACAAGCGGTCATAGCAGACTATCTGGAGAAGCACCTCAAGCACTCCCTCACTTCCCGATTTCCGATTTCGGAAAACACGGGCATTATCGTAGTGATCCCCTGCTACCATGAACCGGATGTCCACGGCACGCTGAACAGTCTGCTCGAATGTGTCAATGGAAATTTCGTTACGGAAATCCTGCTGGTAATCAATTCTTACCAATTCAATGATAACGATATCAAAGAAGCCAATCGACGCACTTACCGCGAAAGTCTGGATTTTGCCGCAAGACACAACAATCCTCATTTCCGTCTGATTCCGCTGTTGATAGAAGATCTGCCCGGCCATCAAAGCGGTGCGGGCATCCCGCGTAAACTGGGGATGGATGAGGCGTTGTGCCGGTTCGACCGCATCGGTCGCAATCAGGGAATCATCGTATCGCTGGATGCGGATTGCACGGTTGACACCAATTACCTGACGGAGATTTATCGTCTGTTTCATGCCCACGACCTGTGTTCGGCGACGATCGCGTTTCATCATCCGACAGAACACCTGCCCGAAACCGATCCTGTCCGAAAAGCGGCAACCATCTATGAAAACTATCTACGATATTACCGTGCGGCGCTGGAATACTGCGGCTACCCTTATGCTTATTACACCATCGGCTCGGCGATAGCCGTTCGGTGCGAAACCTACGCCCGTGCCGGCGGAATGAGTAAACTGCAGGCCGGAGAAGATTTCTATTTTATGCAAAAAGTCTTCCCGCTGGGGAAGACCCGATTTATTGACACTACCTGTGTTTATCCTGCTGCCAGGCTCTCCGACAGGGTGCCGTTCGGCACGGGGCCGGAATTAATCAAACTGACGGCAGGCGCGCAACCCATCAAGACGACCTACAGTGTCGAGTCGTTTCAATTACTGAAAACTTTTTTCTGCCGGATTGACCGATTTTATCACACGCCGACGGATGCGATTGCCGACATCATCAGCGAGCTGCCTGACCCGTTGAAGGCGTTTCTGGAAAACGAAACCATCACCGACCGACTGGAAGAAATCAACCGCAACACAAACCGTCCGGAGGCATTCCGAAAACGGTTTTTCAATTATTTCAACGCTTTCAAGATATTGAAATACCTGAATTTTGTGCATCCGCGGTACTTCGCGCCGGTCGAGGTGAATATGGCCATCGACCGGCTGAAGGTTGTAATCCGAAATGAAGACGGATAGTTATTCCGCTTCCTGTTGTGCTTCGTATTCTTTCAATAATTTATCCTGAACGTCTGTCGGGACGAGTTCGTATGAAGCGAACTTCATGGTGAAAGAGGCGCGTCCGCCGGTGATTGAACTCAAAGAAGTAGAGTAATTACTCATTTCTTTCAGCGGCACCTTTGCCATCAGTTTTTCATATCCTTTTTCCGACGACATGCCCATGATCATGGCGCGGCGTCCTTGCAAATCGCCCATCACGTCGCCCATACAGTCGGCTGGAAGCGAGACTTCAACGTCGTAAATCGGTTCCAGAATCTTCGGTCCGGCATTCCGGAACGCCTCACTGAAAGCATTGCGACCCGCAAGCATAAACGAGACTTCGTTGGAATCGACCGGGTGCATCTTGCCGTCGTAGACAATGACACGCACATCGCGGGCATACGAACCGGTCAAAGGACCTTGTTCCATCCGAGCCATGACGCCTTTCAGAATCGCAGGGAGGAAACGCGCGTCGATGGAACCGCCGACGATACTGTTAATAAAGATCAACTTGCCGCCCCACTCTAGCGGAATTTCCTGCAAATCACGCACCTGAATCTTAAATTCCTGATTATTGAACTTATAGATTTCCGGCGTGGGCATTCCTTCCTGGTACGGCTCAACGATCAGGTGCACTTCCCCGAACTGTCCGGCGCCCCCGGACTGTTTCTTATGCCGGTAATCGGCGCGGGCTGTCTTCGTAATCGTTTCCCGATAAGGAATCTTCGGTTCAAGAAATTCGATAGGCAGTTTGTCGTTGTTTTCAATCCGCCATTTCAAGGTCTTCAAATGAAATTCGCCTTGTCCGGAAAGGATGATTTGCTTCAATTCTTTCGATTGTTCCACTACCCAAGTAGGATCTTCCGAACGCATCCGGTTCAGGATTTCCATCATCTTTTCGGAATCAGCTTCATTGACCGATTTGATCGCGCGACGATATTTAGAGTTGGGATATTTGATGAAATCAAACTTGTTTTCGACGCCTTTCGCGTTCAGGGTGTTGCCGGTGCTGACATCTTTCAGTTTGACGGTTGCACCGAGATCTCCTGCGACAATTTCCGGGACTTCGGTTCTGTTTTGCCCTGCGACCACAAACAATTGGGAGATTCGTTCTTTCGAGCCGCGGTCTTCGTTCGTCAGATCGTCTCCTGATTTGATTTTCCCGGTCATCACTTTGAAATAGGACACCTTCCCGATATGCGGTTCTACCGTGGTTTTGAAGACAAAAATGCTTGTCGGAGCGTTCGGGTCGGGGGAGACTTCTTTCCCTTCGGTATTGACGCATGCCGGCATTTCGCCCACTTCGGGAACCACATCGCCCAGAAATTCCATGGTGCGGCGAACGCACATGTCGCGTTCGGCGCAGACACAAAATACCGGGAACATCCCCCTTGTGATCAGGCCTTGCCGGATTCCTTTGCGCATTTCTTCTTCCGTCAGGCTCCCCTGGTCGAAAAATTTCTCCATCAGCGTTTCATCGTTTTCCGCGGCTGCTTCAACCAATGCCTGATACAGCGTTTCCGCTTTGGATTTTTCCGATTCCGGAATTTCCAATACTTCCGGTACGCCGCCTTCGGGCTTCCATTTGTACATCTTCATTTTCAGCACATCCACCACCGCATTGAAAGAAGCGCCACAGGTGACGGGATACTGTACCGGGACGACACGCGGGCCGTAGGTCTCTTTCAATTGGTTCAGCACATTATCGAAATCACATTTGTCGTGATCCAACTGATTGACGACAAAAATGACCGGTTTGTTCATGCGTTCGGTGTAACGAAACAGGTTGATCGTACCGACTTCCACGCCATATTGACCATTGACGAGCATCAAGGCCGTGTCGGTCACATTCAGGGCGGAGACAGCGCCTCCCACAAAATCGTCCGAACCCGGACAATCGATGAAATTGAGTTTTTTATTCATCCATTCCACACTGAATATGGTTGAAAACACCGAATAACCGTATTCTTTCTCTACCGGGAAATAATCGCAAATGGTGTTTTTTGCGTCAATATTTCCCCTCCGTTTTATAATACCACCCTCGTAGAGCATGGCTTCTGCGAGGGTGGTTTTCCCGGAGCCGGAACTGCCGATAATAGCAATGTTCCTGATTTCATTTGTTTGATATACTTTCATGATACCGATTTAAAATATGTTTAACAATTAAGACTGATAATAAATAATTTTCTCAAACGGGGGCGCAAATTATAAAATATTTAACGGATATACAACTTTATAGATATGTTATAAAACATATTTTGTATAGAGCAAAGAGAAATCAATGGAAAATATTACCTTTGCATCTTATTTCAACGATTGATGGATTCGGGATCTCACATTATTATTAAAGGGGCAAGGGTAAACAATCTGAAAAACATCGACGTATTCATCCCGCGCGATAAACTGATTGTAATCACAGGGTTATCCGGCTCCGGAAAATCATCTTTGGCTTTCGACACACTGTATGCCGAGGGGCAACGGCGTTATGTGGAAAGCCTTTCTTCCTACGCGCGGCAGTTCCTTGGAAGAATGAGTAAACCGGAATGTGATTACATCATGGGAATCCCTCCCGCCATTGCGATCGAACAAAAAGTCAACACCCGCAACCCGCGTTCAACGGTAGGCACTTCGACCGAGATTTACGATTACCTGAAACTTTTGTATGCCCGTATCGGTAAAACAATCTCCCCTGTTTCGGGAGAAATCGTGAAAAAATACCAGGTAAGCGATGTGATCGACGCTATCGCTCTTTATCCCGAAGGAACGCGGATCTCCTTGCTCGCCCGGATACAACCGTCGCACGAACGTACCCTGCGTGAACAATTGGAAGTGTTGGCGAAAGAAGGCTATTCCAGGGTCGAAATCCGGGAACAGATCTGCAGGATCGACGAAGCGATCGGGCAACCGGAGTTGTTGCAATCCGACGAGGTCTTTTTGCTTATCGACCGCTTTGTCGCCACTTCGGATCCGCAAGCGCTCAACCGGATTGCCGATTCCGTCGAGACTGCGTTTTTTGAAGGGAACGGCTATTGCATCTTCAAATTCCATACCCAAACAGGGATTGAGACCAAGGAATTTTCCAAACGGTTTGAAGCCGACGGGATGGTGTTTGAAGAACCCAGCGAATTGATGTTTAATTTCAACAGCCCTTCCGGCGCCTGCCCACGCTGCGAAGGCTTCGGCAATGTCATCGGGATTGATGAAAACCTGGTGATTCCAAACCAATCATTGTCGGTATACGACGATGCCGTCGTTTGTTGGAAAGGAGAAAAAATGAGCGAATTTAAGCGCTGGTTTATTCAACATGCCGGGAAATACGATTTTCCGATCCATAAGCCGTATTATCAACTTTCGGATCGGGAAAAAGACTTATTGTGGCATGGAAGCAACGACGGGCGACTGCATGGAATCGACGATTTTTTCAAACATGTAGAAGAAAACCTGTATAAAATTCAGTACCGCGTCATGCTGTCGCGTTATCGGGGAAAAACACTGTGTCCCACCTGCAAGGGAACCCGTCTGAAGCCGCAGGCATTGTACGTCAAGATTGCCGGGAAATCCATCTCCGAGCTGGTAGTGATGTCCGTGAAAGACCTCAAGTTGTTTTTCGAGCGACTGGCGCTGGACGAACACGATCGACTGGTAGCGAAACGGTTATTACTGGAAATCAACACGCGCCTGCAATTTCTGCTGGATGTGGGCTTGGGCTACCTCTCTCTTAACCGGTTGTCATCGTCGTTGTCGGGCGGAGAAAGTCAGCGAATCAACCTGGTTACTTCCTTGGGCAGCAGCCTGGTAGGCTCGCTTTATATCCTGGACGAGCCGAGCATCGGACTTCATTCAAGGGACACCGGACTGTTGATCAAAGTGTTGAGGCAACTTCAAGGGTTGGGCAATACGCTTGTCGTTGTAGAACACGATGAAGAGATCATTCGCGCCGCAGACTACATCATCGATATCGGTCCGATGGCCGGTCAATTGGGCGGACGGATTGTTTACCAGGGCGCCATTGCTGACCTGGAAACCCATTCGGAGAGTGTCACCGTACGCTACCTTACCGGCGAAGACTGCATCGAAACGCCTTCATTACGCCGTAAATGGAACAATTTCATCGAGATCAAAGGCGCCAGAGAGCATAACCTGAAATCCATCGACGTCAAATTCCCATTAAATGTGATGACGGTGGTCACGGGCGTAAGCGGTTCGGGAAAATCGTCGCTGGTGCACGATGTGCTCTATCAATCATTGAAAGCCTACTACGAAAACAACAACCATTCCATTCAGATGCAACGGATGGAAGGAGACTTACACCTGATCAAAGCCGTCGAATTTGTTGACCAGAATCCGATCGGCAGGTCAACGCGGTCGAATCCTGTGACCTACATCAAGATCTACGATGAGATAAGAAAGTTGTTTGCCGACCAGACACTGGCCAAACAGATGAATTATACCCCCGCCTATTTCTCTTTCAATACTGAAGGCGGACGGTGCGAAGAATGTAAAGGCGAAGGATTCATTACAGTAGAAATGCAGTTCATGGCCGACGTGGTGCTGGAATGTGACCAATGCCACGGAAAACGGTTCAAACAGGACATTTTGGAAGTAACATATAAAAACAAAAATATCTATGAAATCCTGGAAATGACGATTGACGAAGCCATTGAATTTTTCGAAAGCGGGAAATGCGGCGCCCAGGAGAAGAAAATCAGCAAAAAGTTGCGCTGTCTGAGCGAAGTGGGATTGGGTTACATCAAACTCGGACAGAGTTCTTATACACTTTCGGGCGGTGAAAATCAACGGGTAAAACTGGCTTATCACCTGAGTGAAGAGAAGACGCAACCTACGCTGTTTATTTTCGACGAACCGACCACCGGATTGCATTTCCATGACATCAAGACTTTACTGAAAGCTTTTTCTGCGCTGATCGGACGCGGGCATACCATCATCCTGATCGAACACAATATGGACATCATTAAATGCGCCGATCATGTCATCGACATAGGGCCTGAAGGAGGCGACCAGGGCGGATATATCGTTTGCGAAGGGACACCCGAACAGATTGCGCAGTGTGAGCATTCGCATACCGGACGGTTCCTGAAGCAAAAACTACGCTCTTTTATCGAGGAATCACTTTGATAATCAGGTAAGCGCAGATTGTTCTGCCGATAATACCGGTGTATTTCACCACCTTGTTTACCAGTTTCACGAATAGGGAAACCAACATCCGATTTCGTTTTTCGTTGTAGAATCCTTTCTTAAATTCCGCTTTGAATCCATGCTTTTTCAATAGTTCCTGGTAGTCTTTCAGCGGAAGAATCCGCTCCATCCAATTCCCGCTTTGCGGGTCACAGGTATTGTATTTGTCGACATCGGGCTGCGGAATTTGTCTCGTTTCCTGATAAACCTCAATGGCGTCTTCCATCGTTTTATACGTCAGTCCGCGCGTCTGTTTCGCCAGGAAAAGACGTTCTTTTTCAGCAAGTTCCGGATAATTTTCCTGGATGAAATCACTCCGCATCGGGAAGAATATGTTTTTTTCGGTCTGAAGCATCAACTTACGCAGTTTCCAGACGCAATATGGATTGGAAGGATTGGCACAAGTTGTAAAAATCATCTTAAACCGTGGATTGATTTGATGCAAGTTTGCAAAAAAAACATTCAGATCATACACATGCTCAATCAAGTCTGTGCCAATCAGGTAGTTCGGCTTCAACTTATTCACCGCACAATAAGCATGCAGTTCGGCGCTTGACCCCTCGACGATGTGGTCGGGCGACAGATTCAATGCGGCGCCCAATTTAGTAACCGTCTGCACCGACAGTGGATTGTGATCGCAATAAATTACCTTAAAGCCCAGACTTTTCAACAAAATACTCAAAAAGCCATGCCCGCCTCCAAAATCAACAAAGTGCTTTTGTACTGTTTCTTTCTTCAGCAAGATTAAAATTGAATCCGTATAAATACGGAAATGATATTCCAGATCAGGAAGCAACTGCCGGATGTATTCCAAATTGTATTGACTGATTCCCAAGCGATCGAAATCCACATCTTGCAACAGCCGGATACATTCTTTGGCTTTCTGTCTGACGATATTTTTATTCATAATAAACAGGAAACGGTGAACAACAAATAGAAATCTACCTGTTGTTCACCGTTTTAAAAAAGAACTGATTAGTCTAAAATTTTAATCTTTATATTTTTAAACCAAACATCATCCCCATGATCCTGCAATCCGAAATAACCTTCGTTGTTTTCATCGCCTACATTGTTGAGGAGAGCGAAAGCGAGCGGCCATTTTTCCAGACTGAACTTGCTTGCTTGCAGCAATTCTGTCCACTGCGGAGTCCATAGATGGTATTCCAGCACTGCCTCACCGTTTTGATAATGAACCACTGTGCCTTTATAGACCATGATTTTTGTTGTATTCCATTCTCCGGCAGGTTTCGCATTCTGCGGTTTCGCCGGAATCATATCGTAAAGCGAAGTCGATTGACGGTTTCCATCGACGCCCAATTTGGCATCCGGATGGTTTTCATTGTCCAGCACCTGGCTTTCGGGAGAAGAAATGTAGATCGGTTGATCTTTAATTTCCTGAGCGAGGTAGAGGATGCCGGAATTAGCGCCTTTCGACACTTTCCAATCGATGCTCAATTCAAAATTTTTGAACTTGTGGGCAAAAATCAAGTCGCCGCCATCACCTTGCTGACCTTCGCCGGTTCCAGTGCCGGAAAATTTGATTGCGCCTTCCGTTTCATCGATCGTCCACCGGCCGGGTACAACGTCTTGGTTATATCCGCGCCAGCCATACAGACTTTTCCCGCAGAACAGGATGATATTGCCTTCTTTATCTTTTGGGAAAGCAGCGAGATCGACCTGTGTCTTTTCGAGAATCGTATATTCGGGGATTCCGTTGACGGTGTCAGCGGGCACCACTTTTTCAACTGTTTCTACCGTGTAGGGGATGGATTCATCCGGGCATGGGAGATCTTTTGCTTTTTTCTCGCAAGATGCAATACTAAATGCCATAAAACCCAGCACTGAGATTAGAATAAAATGCTTTATTTTCATACGTCAATATTTTATTTTATTTTTTTTAAGGTCGTATGGAACTCGCATGTCATTATTGTCATCAACTTGGATGTTTGTAAAACCATGCTCGTTTCATACGTCAATAATATATTTTAATTGTTAATTATCTATTCAACCAATTACGGCATTGGCGGCAACGACCAGCCGTCGCGGTATTTATGGTTGATAAGTTCTGCAGCAAACTCTTGTGCGTTGATCGCATCAGTCCAGTCTTTATTGAATGTCGGGTGTCCGTTTTTGATTGTGAACCCGTCTTTCTTGCAGGTCTTGATGGTCTCTTCGGCGCCGATGTTGGTAAACTTCATGTTCGGGCCATCCCATTCGAGTATCTTGTTGAGGGCTTGCAGACGGACTGCCAGAACGCCCATAACCACCATTTCGTTGAATGGACCTGCTTCGCTGAAGTCGGAAGCAGTCTTAACGCGGCTGGCAGGACTTTCCTTGCAGGCGCGTACCCAGTCCATTTCATGCTTTTCTCCCGGCACACGACGCAATGTTTTGGGAACACTGGGTTTGCGACCGGACAGGAGCCACGGATCTTTGCCGTAGCAAGCGCAAAGCAGCGTGTCTTTGGTTCCGTGGAAGATTACCAGACCACCATCGTCGGGCATCAAGTTTCTTCCCTGCGGGAAACCGGCAGGACGTTCGGGCAGTAAGCCGCCGTCGTACCAGTCGACAGTTACTTCCGGCATGGCCAGTTTCGGCATGTTATCACGTGCGGGGAACGTCAGTTTGACGTGTTGCGCATTGGGGGCGCAATCGTTCAAAAGCAGTGTGGACGAACCTTCGGCCTTTGTCGGGTAACCCAACTTCAGTGCTTTGAAAACAGGGTGCAGGATATGGCAAGCCATATCGCCGAGAGCGCCTGTTCCGTAAGGCCACCAGCCACGCCAGTTCCACGGATGATAGATTTCATTGAACGGACGCAGGGCGGCAGGACCGGTAAACAAATCCCAATCCAGTGTCTTGGGCACCTTGGTAACGACTTCGGGGGTATTCAGACCCTGCGGCCAGATAGGACGGTTGGTAGCGGATTCCACCTTCACGACATCGCCTATTTCGCCATTCCAAATCCATTCGCAGACAAGGTTCACTCCCTCGCCCGACGCACCCTGGTTACCCATCTGGGTAGCCACTTTGTACTTTTCAGCCAATTTTGTCAGCAGTCGTGATTCGTAAACCGTATGCGTCAAGGGTTTTTGTACGTACACATGCTTACCGAGCGTCATTGCTTGTGCGGCGATGATAGCATGCGTATGGTCGGCGGTAGCGACAATTACTGCGTCGATCTCCTTGCCCATTTCATCGTACATCTTGCGATAGTCCCAGTACTTTTTGGCATTGGGATGTTCATCGAACACGCCTTTAGCGTATTTCCAGTCCACGTCGCACAGCGCGACGATGTTTTCCGTATTTTTCACAGCATTGATATTGCTATGACCCATACCGCCGATACCTACGGCTGCGATGTTTAATTTGTCACTTGGAGCTGCTACACCGCTAAAGCTTTTGCCCAAGACGCGACTGGGGATGATGGAAAGACCCGTCAGGCCCAACGCCGCTGTTCCGCTTCTTTGAAGAAAAGATCTTCTTGAAATTGATTTCGACATAAGAAAAATAATTTATAGATGAAATTTAAGTGTTTTCATGAACGGCATCAAAGTTATTATTAATTATTAAAATACCAACTGATTATAATTAATAAATCGCATATTTTTTGCATTAATTAAGAAATTATAAACTTATTAACGTAAAAACAGCCGTGAATTGATATATTTTTTTTCAAACATACACCTGAATAACCAAATATTTCGACAGGCTCCAGAAATTTGCAGGATCGATGATTTTACAAATGACATTTCCAGATTCGTCCTTGACTAATTCGTAAGAATTTTCAGGATGTTTGGTAATGAGCTTTGCTTTTTTGGCGTAAACCGGCACTTCACTCAGCGTCCTGGCATCTTTGATGCGGATGAAATAGTCGCGGTTGAAGTTGGTGCCCAGTTCGTCGCCTACCAGGATTTTCTGATTCTTCAACTCTTTTGCAGTCCCAAAACAATAATAGACGGTGTTCAGCGCGGTAGCCTGTTGTTTGATGGTTTCCTGCTGCGAATAGGTTTCCGTCCGCAGATTTTGCACTTCCGAAGAAAGCGAAGTCACGCTCTCCGTCAATTCTTCAATCTTCTGATCGCGCTGCACGAGTTCGTTCTGCAGATTCACCAGCGCCATCGTCTTTTCGCTCAATTCCGTCCGCAGGTTGTCTAAAGTGTTTTGCAGTTGCACCGATTTGATGGAAGAATTTTTCAATTTCTTCTCCAATTCGGCAATGCGTTCTTTGTTCTTTTTCAGCGTTTCGGTAACCAATTGCATGTCACTCTGGATTCGCTCGCGGGTAGTCGGGAGCAAATCGCCTTGGGTGGTTGCCTGGACGGACAGGTAATTTTCAGCCGATTTGATGTTGTTGAAGTTGTCTTCCACTTCATTCAAAAGACTCAGTATATCGTCCATGTCCGAAGAGATTTTCACATTCGCCAGTTCAAGCGAATCTTTCTGAGCTTGCAGCAATTTGTATTCGGGAGAATTTTTCCCTCCGCAAGATGCCAGCAGCACGACCAATATTAAACAAAAAAATTCTAACCTTCTCATACTCTAATTATTATAATTATTCTTTATTTTTCGATCTAGTTGAGATGACAATCGCAAATTCTCCCCTCGGCTCGTTGGTTGTGAAATGAGCGATCAGTTCTTTCACCGTTCCCCTTTTCGTTTCTTCATGCAATTTTGAGAGTTCCCGAGAGACGGAAATCAGGCGATCTTCGCCCAGAACTGCTGCCAATTGTGTCAATGTTCGCACTACCCGGAAAGGAGATTCATAAACGACGACAGTCCGCGATTCATTGGCAATTTCTTTCAGCCGGGTAGTCCTGCCTTTTTTCAACGGCAAGAATCCTTCAAAGCAAAAACGGTCGGTAGCAAATCCGGAGTTGACCAGGGCAGGGATCAAAGCCGTAGCGCCTGGGAGACATTCCACCTCGATGCCTGCGTTCACACAGGTGTGGACAAGCAAATATCCGGGGTCGGAGATGCCTGGCGTGCCTGCGTCGGAGACCAAAGCGACGGTTTCACCGTTCTGGATGCGTGTTGCAATCGCTTCTACCGTCTTGTGTTCATTGAATTTGTGGTGCGATTGCAAAGCATTATGGATGTCGTGGTGTTTGAGCAAGATGTTCGTTGTCCTGGTGTCTTCCGCCAAAATCAGGTCGACTTCTTTCAGAATCCGTATCGCTCTCAAAGTGAGGTCTTCGAGATTCCCTACAGGTGTCGGAACGATATACAACTTGGCCATAGACAGGAAAATTTAGGAGAATCGTTTTTCGAGTATTTCCTTAAAATCGGAAACGGATTTATCTTCCCATTCCCATCGGAAATGGTCGTCGAGAAATGCAATGGCTTCCTCAAAAGAAGCACATGCATTCAGCCGGCGCAATGTTTCGTCCATCACGTGCACATCACCGGAAAACAGATCGCGCTGGAAACGGAATCGATCGTTTATACTCAGCGCTTTACGCAGATCTGTCACCAGCCTTTTGCCAATGACATCGCTCAGAAATTCCGACCCCGCCGGGCGGGACGGTTCTGAAGCAGGGCGAGCGAGTTCTGAAGCGTCTGGGCGAGCGACTGCATCCTCAGCCGAATCGGACGATTTGTCTTCTTCCGGGAGTAGATCTAACTTTACAAATTCTTCCGGGTACGAATCCTTATCGGCAGGAGACGGCAACAAACCGTTATCGAAGATGAGCGATTCGTGCCGCGACAGGTGTTCCTGCAGCGTAATCAATTGAGTCGCCTCTATTTCGTGCAGCGTGGTCGTCAGGTTTCTCAACAGATCGTACGCACTGCTAAAAAAAGAGATCGGAAAAATTTCTACATCCTTCGCTTGGCGATATAGCTCCTGCAATTGCTGAATTTGTTCCAATCCTCGCTTTATTTCTGTACTGAAGGACATCATCTTATTATTTAACAATGCAAAAGTAATTATTTTTCAATGACTTTGTTTATGTTGCCAATATTTCTTTGACCGGATTGATTAAAAAAATGCGATTGGTGGCTCTGGTAAATGCCGTATAGAGCCATCGGTAGAAATCCGTATTCAGGTATTCTTCAGGGATGTATGACAAATCGACAAACACATTTTTCCATTGTCCGCCTTGCGCTTTGTGACAAGTCACCGAATAAGCATATTTCACCTGGACCGCATTGAAATAAGGATTCTCTTTCAGTCGCTTCAATTTTTCTCTTTTATTGCCGATATCCGCATAATCCTCCATCACGGCATAAAATAACCGATCGCTCATTTCTTTGGGAAGTCCGGGAGAATCGGTATGCAATGTTTCCATAAGTATCTTCAGATCCATTTCCAAATCATAATCCGGAAACCGCACAGTCAGATCACAAAAACGAAATCCGTAGAAATGCTGTTCTTTTCTGACTCTCAACACTTGCATCAGATCGCCATTGGCGATAAATTCCATCGTTTCACTGTTTTTATTCCAATAATAATTGTTTTTTGCAACCATCAACAAGTCTCCGGAAGACAGTTCCTCCTCGCGGTAAAGAATCCGGTTGCGGATGCCGTTATTGAAAATGGTCGCCCGTTTGTTGGAACGCGAAATCACGATGGTCTCTTCTATCCCGTCCCGACCGTAAGCATTTGCCAGCTGCTCTATCAATTCGTCTGACGATACGGTGGCCATGTCGTCATATCCGCTTACGCTGATTTTCGGGTAAACCGACACTTCTTTGCTCGCCAAAGCATTTCGCAATTGTGTGGCATTCATTAAAATGCCGGACGATTCGGCTTGCCGGACGATCTGGGTTAATGTGAGGCTTTTAACATTCAATCCATAGCATCGCAATGTATGCTCGTCGAGTGCAGGACTTTCTTCCTGCATCACCGGCGGCAATTGCGCTGAATCGCCGAGCAGCATCAACCGGCAACCTTCTCCGCTGTAGACATAGCTGATCAGGTCGTCCAGCAAATTTCCCGAACCGAATGAGTCCATGCCCTGATTGGAAATCATCGACGCCTCATCCACAATAAACAAGGTATGTTTGTGCAGGTTGTCCATCAGCACAAAACCGGAGGGATCGTTGGAAAAGACTTTTTGGCGGTATATTTTCTTATGAATGGTATAGGCGTTCTGGGCAGCATACAAGGCAAAAACTTTGGCGGAACGACCGGTTGGAGCCAGCAATACCGTTCTGTATCCACATTCGCTGAGGGTTTTAACAAACGCGCCTGTCAGCGACGATTTCCCTGTGCCCGCATACCCTTTCAGTAAAAACAATGCCTCCGCGTCTCGGCTGAAAATAAATTCGCTGAGTTCATTCAATGCGGTTTCCTGTTCCGGCGTCGGAATATACGCAAAGTTTTTCTTTATTTTTTCAGGGAAAGCATCGCTCAACATGGATTATTCTTCAATTCGGCGTTAAAGGTAGTGAATATTTTTCAACTATGCGAATTGTACGGATCTGCAAAAATGTGTACATTTGGCACTGTTTTTATTTCAAATGATCGAATTAAAGGCTTTATCCATCGGATACAAATCCGGTAGAAACGAAAAAATAGTCGCTCAAGGGATCCGATTGTCGATCTTTCCGGGAGAATTGACCTGCTTGCTGGGGCCGAATGGCGCCGGAAAGTCGACATTGTTGCGAACGCTTTCGGCTTTCATTCCGAAACTCTCCGGACAGATTTTTATTCAAGGGAAAGAAATTGAGGATTATACCAACAGCGCATTGTCGAAAGTGATCGGGGTCGTCTTAACCGAAAAGGTAACCGTTCAGAACCTGACTGTCAGGGAGCTGGTCAATATGGGGCGTTGCCCGTATACCGGATTCTGGGGACGGTTGGATGATGAAGACCGGCGCGTCGTTTCCGAATCCATCGCGCTGGTAGGAATCGAAGACTTGGGCGAACGAGAGATTCGAACATTAAGCGACGGCGAACGACAGAAAGTGATGATTGCCAAAGCTTTGGCGCAAGAAACACCGATCATCTTCCTCGATGAACCGACGGCTTTTCTCGATTTCCCAAGCAAGGTTGAAATCATGCGATTGTTACTCCGGTTGACACACCAGGCAAACAAAACCATCTTCCTTTCGACACATGATCTGGAATTGGCTCTGCAACTTTCGAATCGCCTCTGGTTGATGCGAAAAGGAGGAGACATCACCGTCGGGACGTCCGAAGAATTATCTTCGGACGGAACCATCGGCCATTTTTTCAGCAACGACGGGATTGGCTTTGATGCAGCAACGAAACGGTTTACGATTCTTCCTTAGCGCGCATGCTGTCCCAGATCAGGTAAGCGCATAACAACCCCAACATCAGTATCGCTACCCACACGGCGCCATTGCTCGTCAGCCATTCATTGTTGATAAAACTGTATTGCCGGTGGATGGCCTCTACCCTATCCGGCGTGGCGGCAGCACCCAACGAAAAGATTTCCTTATCGATTTTTTGCGACTGGAGAAATTTGATGATTGCACTGACCACTCCCATCAAAGCGCCTCCGGCAATGAATCCCGACGCCAGCAGTGTGCCTTTTTCCGAACGCGCTTTATTCAATGCAGGATTCTTTGAACGGGAATTGACGTACCAGCTGATGATGCCGCCGAGCAGCAACGGGGTGTTCAGTTCCAGCGGGATAAACATCCCCAGCGCGAAGGCCAATGCCGGGATCCTGAACAAAGTCAGTGTGACTGCTATCAAGGCGCCGATCCCATAAAGCATCCACGGCGCACCTGTGCCCAACATCAGCGGTTCGATGACGGCCGCCATCGCATTGGCCTGTGGAGCAGCCAGCTGCCCGCTTGTAAAACCGTAAGTCTTATTCAATATGATCATCACGCCTCCCACAGTGATCGCAGAAATGAGGGTGCCCAGGAATTTCCAGGATTCTTGTTTGGCAGGCGTTGACCCCAACCAATAGCCGATTTTCAGGTCCGTAATGAAACCTCCGGCCATAGATAACGCAGTACATACCACCCCGCCCATGATCAATGCGGCCATCATGCCGGAAGTGCCTTTCAAACCGATCGTCACCAATACCACCGAGGCCAGGATAAGCGTCATCAGAGTCATCCCCGAAACGGGATTCGTCCCGACAATGGCAATGGCATTCGCTGCCACCGTTGTGAACAGAAATGCGATGACCGAAACCAGAAACCAGCCGACCAACACGTACAGCAGATTGTGGATAATTCCGAAATAGAAAAATACAAAAATCAGGATCAATGTCACCAGACTGGCGATGGAGATGAATTTCATCGACAGGTCTCGCTGTGTGCGAAGCGCCGCTTCGCTGACTTTCCGATCCTTATGCTTAAACTCTTTGGAGGCAAGCCCCACCGCACTTCGGATGATTTTCCGAGAATTAAAGATCCCGATAATCCCCGCCATGGCGATACCGCCAATCCCGATATGCCTGGCATAGTTCCTGAAAATGTCTTCCGCAGCCATCGAACCGACAGCTACATCGATATTCCCATTCCATTGATTGAGGACTTGGTCTCCAAAAAATGCCGACATCAACGGGATCACAACAAACCAGATCAGGAAAGAACCGGCACAAGTGATAAAAGTATAGCGCAATCCGATGATGTATCCCAGCCCCAGCAGCGCCGCGCCGGTATTGAGTTTGAATACGAGTTTGAATTTTTCCGCAACCACATCGCCGACAGCGACCACCCGTGTGGTAACAGTCTCGTTCCACCATCCGAAAGTAGCGACGACAAAATCGTAGATCCCTCCAATCAGTCCGGCAATAATCAAGGGCTTGGCCTGATTGCCCGCTTTTTCTCCGGAAATCAGCACCTGCGTGGTTGCTGTAGCTTCCGGAAAGGGATATTTGCCATGCATGTCGGCAACGAAATATTTCCTGAAAGGAATCAGGAATAAGATCCCCAGGCAACCTCCCAACAGCGAACTCAAGAAAATCTGCATGAAATTGACCGTCAGTTCGGGATATTTTGCCTGCAGAATGTAGAGCGCCGGCAAGGTAAAAATGGCGCCGGCAACGATCACTCCCGAACTCGCACCAATGGACTGGATGATGACATTTTCGCCCAGTGCGTTCTTTCGTTTGGAAGAACTCGATAGCCCGACAGCGATGATGGCAATCGGAATCGCAGCTTCAAATACTTGCCCCACTTTCAAGCCGAGGTAAGCGGCGGCGGCGGAAAAAAGCACCGCCATCAACAATCCCCAAGTGACTGACCAGACGGTCACTTCGGGGAATGTCTTTGTCGACGGCATGATCGGGTGATAGGTCTCTCCCGGCTTCAATTCATGGAAAGCATTGTCGGGCAATTTTGTCATTTTTTCGTTCTCTGCGCTCATATCAGGGTATTTTTTAGTGATATACTCGTTTTTTCAGGGAACGAAAGTAATGCTTTTTTTATATTTTCACAAATTCTCGCGACTCGGCATAGAAAAAACCTAACTGTCCTCCTTCAAAACCTAACAGGTCTCCAAGACCTGTTAGGTTTATCTTTGTGCGACGTGCAGGAACTGATTCCCACACGGCTACACGTATATAACCCGATTGTTAAATTATAACCATCAGACAGTATGCCAATTACCCCCACCAGTCGGCAGGAGACTGTGCGACAGCCGGTCTGCTGCATCCGGAAGCGATGCTGCAAATTTCATTCAAGCCGCGCTTGAAGTCATCCGAAAGGATAAAATCTTGATGATTCATACATTAATTCTATTTACGCCACAAAATTAACGGATGGAATAATACCTGTCAATAGCCAATTTTGGCTATATGGATTGCAAGCGTTTTTACCAGGAAGAGGAAACGACAGTCATGCCGTTGTAGTATTCGTTTTTCTTGTCGTAACCAAAAGCAAACCCTTTGTTGGGGTTACAGGCAAAGGAAGCCGGATCGGCATTTTCGACGACAAAGAAAAAATCAGCATTTTCAGGTCTGGAACGAATAAAATAGACATGATTTCGATCGGCAAAATACAGCGGATTCACAATACGGAGGGAGCCGGGATCCACTCCGGCAAGTTTGCGACCCATATAATATACAGAATGCGTGTCCTTGGCCATGCCTTCCTGTAGCGCTTCAAAACCGGCGGCATCGGCGTTGGGAATTGCCGCATTGTCGTAAAAGACATGCTTGTCGTCACGGCTGTAATACGCATCCAGGCAAGTGAATGTCGAGGCATCTGCCTCGCCACCGTTCAGCAATTTGCCGTTGGAATAGACCTGCCCATCGACAATGATATACGGGCCGGCGAGCGGCTGCACCGACTTCGGGGCATCGAACGGAATCTCCAGGAAGTCGCCTGAAGCGACATCGAAATAATAGACCCGGCGATTGTCGCGAAGATACAGCGCTGATACTGCCTGAATGGAATCCGTATTCATTTGCCTCTTTTTCAATCCGTCGAAACTTACTGCATAGACATAATTTTTGTCTTTCATGTAGTTGTCGGAAAGAAAAACAAATGTTTCGCGATCGACATCTACAGGCGTACTGTAGCGACAATACACCTGATTTTTATCATACCCCCACCCCGCATGACCCTTAAAACTCCCATAAGTATCCGTGTCGACATTGTATAAGGGTTTCAGTTTACTTTCATCGCCGTCGGAGAAGGAAGGAATATAAATATGATCTTTATCGCGCATGGTACCGTCTTCCAGGACGCGAAAAGTAGCTCGGTCGACTTGCGGCTGCGGAAAAATTCTGAAATAGACCGTATGTTTGTCCGCTCCCACCGTTTCGGCGAGCGGGGTGAATGTTTTTGCATCCGCCCCTTTTATTTTATTTCCGTTTACTATCAGCGTTCCGGATTTAGGGGTATAATAGACGGATCCCCAGGCACGATGATACATCCCGGAAACGGCTTCGTCGATAGGCTGCCCAATGCAGGCGGCAAGTCCCGCCAGCACGAGCAAAAGAAAAAAATGCGCTGTCTTCAAAAGACAACCCTCCAGATTAAGGTGAATAGAAGAAAACTCAGAAAACTAATCGCGTTTTCCCAGTTTTTTGTCAAACAAATAGAGCGCTGCCGGATCTTTTTCTATTTTTTCCAATGCAGCCAGGTAACCCCGCGCCGTATTTTCTTCTTCCACCTGCTCGTCGACAAACCATGACAGCAGATTTTGAGCAGCATAATCTTTCAATTCTATGGCCAGGTCCATCAATCCGTGGATCAGGGAAGTGACTTTCTTTTCGTGCAACAAGGTATCTTCGAAAGCATCTTTCGGGGAGTTCCATTCCTGACGCACTTCTTCGATGGGGGATAATTTTACTTTTCCGTCCGTATCTTCAATAAATTTCATGAATTTCGTAGCGTGTTCAAATTCTTCTTTTGCTTGTTTTGCAAACCAGGAAGCGATTCCGTTGAATCCTTTGTTGCTCATGTCGTACGACATTGAGAGATACAAATAGGCAGACCACAATTCTGCATTAACTTGTTTATTTAATGCAGTTTCCATTTTAACATTCGACATAATTTTTAATTTTTATAGCGTTAAACATCAATATTAATTGTTTTAAGAGAATAAATATAACAACCGAAAACGGAAAATTGTTTTGTCATCAGTCGCAATTACATTGGACGGCCACCAGATTTCGGTCGCCGAAGGCATCGTCAACACGTGCGACCTTCACCCAGAATTTATTTTCCTTCAGCCAATCCAGGGGGAATGCTGCTTTGTTGCGCGAATAAGCATGCTCCCATTCGTCTGCACAAACAGCGTATTCCGGGTGTGGGGCGTTGATGAGCACATTGTCCGACTTGTCGGCTTTTCCCAACGCGACTTCTTCGATTTCTTCGCGGATAGCCGACATGGCTTGGACAAAACGATCCAATTCCCGCAGGCTTTCGCTTTCCGTCGGCTCTATCATCAACGTTCCGTGAACCGGGAACGAGAGTGTGGGCGCATGGAATCCGTAGTCGATCAGCCGTTTGGCAATATCCGTCTCGGTAATGCCGGAATAATCTTTCAGATTCCTGCATTCGAGTATCAATTCATGGCCGACCCTTCCACTCTTGTTTTTGAACACAATCCCATATTTATCTGCCAGGCACGCTGCCAGGTAGTTGGCGTTCAGGATGGCGATTTGCGTAGCGTAAACAAGTCCTTCGGCTCCCATCATCCGGATGTAGCCGTAGGTTATCGGCAAAATGCCTGCGCTTCCGTAGGGAGAAGCCGCCACGGTATTTAGACAAGATCCCTCCGTAACGGGATGCGACGGCAAAAACGGAATCAGGTGGTGGGCAACGCAGATCGGGCCTTCGCCCGGACCTCCTCCGCCATGTGGAATGGCAAAGGTTTTATGCAAATTCAGGTGACAGACGTCGGCGCCGATCATTCCCGGATTGGTCAATCCCACTTGTGCGTTCATATTGGCGCCATCCATGTAGACCTGTCCGCCATTGTCGTGGATGATCCGGCACATCTCAACGATGTCGGTTTCAAAAATCCCGTGCGTAGATGGATAGGTAATCATGAATGCCGCGAGTGCGTCCTTGTGTTGTTCGGCTTTTGCTTTCAGATCTTGGATGTCTGTATTTCCGAACGCATCGCAGGCCACAGTGACGGTGTCATAGCCCGCCTGGATTGCGCTTGCCGGATTTGTCCCATGTGCGGAAGCGGGAATTAAAACCAGATTGCGGTGTCCTTGCCCGATCGATTCCTGATAAGAACGGATTACCCGCAATCCCGCATATTCGCCTGCTGCGCCGGAGTTAGGCTGAAAACTGACCCCTGAAAATCCGGTAATGGCGCACAGATAGTCCGTCAGGTTTCGGATCAATTCCCGATATCCTTCCGTTTGGTCTTCTGGCGCATAAGGATGGATGTTTGCGAATCCGGGATAATTCAGCGGAAGCATTTCGGAAGCCGCATTCAGTTTCATTGTGCAGGATCCCAAAGAAATCATCGAATGTGTCAATGAGATATCGCGGCGTTCGAGCATTTTGATGTAGCGCATCAGTTCGGTTTCCGTATGATAGCTGTTGAACACTTCGTGTGACAGGAATGAAGAATGACGGATGAATTTTTCATTAAAATACCGTTTGGCAGGGATATTTTTGTTCAATAAATATTCGGTCTTTTTGGCAGTTGAAAAGATGTATAACAATACACCGAGGTCGTCCGGCAACGTTGTTTCGTCGAGGCTGATTCCTATTTCTCCTGTATCGAAATAGCGGAGATTCACCTTACAAGCCAGGGCGGTTTCGGTCAACAAATCAACGGAAACGTCTTCGGGCAAGCGGATCTTCAAGGTGTCGAAATAATTTTCATTCAGCTGCGAATAGCCCATTGCCGTCAGTTCCGAAGCCAGGAATCCCGCCATGGCATGGATTCGATTCGCTATCTTCCGAAGGCCTTCCGGACCGTGATAAACGGCATAAAATCCTGCCATTGAAGCCAGCAGTGCTTGAGCTGTGCAGATGTTGGAAGTCGCTTTTTCGCGCTTGATGTGTTGCTCACGGGTTTGCAGCGCCATCCGCAACGCACGGTGGCCGTTAGCATCTTTGGAAATGCCGATGATGCGTCCGGGGATAATCCGTTTATACTCGTCTTTGGCCGCCAAATAGCCTGCCGACGGTCCGCCATAATACATCGGGATTCCCATCCGCTGGGCGCTACCGAAAACAATTTCGGCGCCCCATTCACCGGGAGGAGAGAACAATATCAGGCTCAGGATGTCGGCAGCGACAGCCACTTTGATTCCTGCGCCGTTTGCTTTGGAAATAAATGTTTTGTAATCTTCTATCGACCCGTCGGAATCGGGGAATTGAACAATAGCCCCGAACATGTCGCCGGTGAGCATGGCCGTCCGGTAGTTTCCTTTCACCAAGCGGATGCCTTGCGGGATGGCGCGGGTTTGCAGCACGGCATACGTCGAATCGAAAACTTTTTCATCGACGAAAAGGCAGTTCGTTTCAGCTTTTATTTGCTCGCGCGTGCGAGACCGAAAGAGCATATTGGCGGCTTCGGCGGCAGCTGTCGCTTCATCCAGCAACGAACAATTGGAAAGCGGCAGTCCCGTTAAATCGCTGATCATGGTCTGGAAGTTCAATAAAGCCTCCAGTCGCCCTTGTGAAATTTCAGCCTGGTAGGGAGTATAGGAAGTATACCAACAGGGGTTTTCAAACACATTGCGCAGGATGGGCGTCGGCGATACGGTATCGTACCATCCCAAGCCGATATACGAAGTAAAAATCTCGTTTTTGGAGGCAAGTTCGGCGATGTGCTCAGCATATTCGCGTTCTGACATCGCATCCGGCAAATTGAGGTCTTCGTTCAGACGGATGTTTTCCGGGATTGTCTCTTCAATCAATTGTTGCAAGCCGGTCACATGGAGTTTTTGCAACATTTTCTGCAAATCATTCGTATTCACTCCTACATGTCTGTTGACAAACAGATCGGGTTCCATAAAGTTATTGTTGATCATTTATTTTAAATAAGGATTATATAATTTTTCATGTTGAATGGTGGTTGCAGGCCCATGTCCCGGATAGACCACCGTATTGTCGGGCAACGTCAGTAATTTTTCTTTGATTCCGGCCACCAGTCGCGGATAATTGCCTCCCCAAAGGTCGGAACGACCGATGCTTTCCTCAAACAGGACATCGCCCGTAAACACGCAATGATCCGCTTCGGAATAGAAGCAAAGGCTGCCCGGCGAATGTCCCGGAATCAACAGGGCTTTCAGTCGCATATTCCCAATGGAAATGAGGTCTCCTTCATCGATATAATAGGCTGCCGGGAGTTTTTCTTCCATGATATCGAGATTAAAATATTTGGATTGTTCTTTCAATGGCGGGATCGAATCTTCCAGTTGATGATACGCCGAAAGAATCCCGTAAGTATCATAAATAAACTGATTCCCAAAAATATGATCCGCGTGAAGGTGGGTGTTTAACAACTGTTTCAAAGATAATTGATGACCGGAAATAAATTGTTGTAACCGCGCTTGTTCTTCGCTAAAAAATGCGCCGCAGTCAATGATGGCCGCGTCATTTGTCTCATCATAAATGACATAAGTGTTTTCTTCTATCTGATTAAATTCAAATCGCTGTATTTGCATCATATTGCTTCCTCTTTTTTAATTCGGCAAGTAAATTATTTTTTTTGTTTTGAAAAAGTCTTCTTTGAAATATTCGCCCAAGTCGTAAACAATCGCCTTTTTACGGTATTGGCGGATTTCGGCCTGGAGATCTCCTCCTTTGAAACAGATAAAGCCATTGGGCAGTCCGTTTCGTTGCTCATGACTGATATTTTTGGCCGTTACTGCGACTAAATTCGGCAATGGCATGACGGCTCTGCTGACGGCAAAATCGATTTTCTCGTGTACTTCTTCCACTCGGCAATGTTTGAAACGAACGTTTTCCAGATTTATTTTGGCGGCAATATCTTCCGCAGCACGCAGCTTTTTGCCCACGCTATCGATCAGCAAGAATTGGACTTTCGGGAAATAAATTGCCAACGGGATCCCCGGGAAGCCACCTCCTGTGCCTACATCCATTACGCGCGTATCGTCTTTGAAACGGAGAACAGCGGTGATGCCCAACGAATGTAACACATGGTGCTCGTAGAGATTCCCGACGTCTTTTCGCGAAATTAAATTGATTTTGAGATTCCAATCCAGGTACAGTTCGTAAAGAGCGGCAAATTGTCCGAATTGTTTCTCCGTAATGTTCGGAAAATAATGCTGAATAAGTTCCATTTTTTTAGCCTGGGGCAACCCTGAATTTTGATTTTGAAATGAAGTGCAAAGATATTCTTTTTCTGTCAGAGAAAAGAGAGATTGCAAAAAAATATCTGCCAGTCGAAAAAAATTTTGTTGGAGGCTATTGATAATCAGAAAATAACCATTAACTTTGCAACCGTTTTCATTAAAAAATAATGTCTAACTTATTAATTAAAAAAGAAAAATTATTACTAACCCATCATGAGTGAAGAACTTAAGAAAGAAGAAGTAGTGGAAAGTCCGGACACTGCTTCGACTGTCGAAACGTCGGCAGTAGAACTGGAAACTGCGGTAACGCCCATTATCGCGGAAGAACAAGAAAGAATCGAAAAAATCGAGGAAAATCCCGCTACCGAAGTGCTTGCTGAAGCGCCCGCGGAAGAAAAAGTAACACCTGAAGCACTTGAAACGCCCGAAGAAACGGAAACGCCTGTTGTTTCGGAAGAAGAAGTAACGGCCGAAGCGCCGGAAGCGCCTGTCGTTGCCGAAGAAAAAGAAGCTCCCATCCCTGTAGAGGAGCCGGAAGCAGAAGCAATCCCTGTTGAACCGGAAGTTGTTGAAACAAAAGCGAAAACAATAACGAAGTCAGCTTCGCCTGCCGAATTTGATTGGGATATTTATGAAAAGGGAGAGACGTATGGCAATGTCAGTCGCGAAGACCTGATACAAACGTACGATCAGTCTCTCAAGAAAGTCAATGACCACGAAGTTGTTATCGGCAAAGTGACGTCATTAAACAAACGCGAAGTTGTCATCAATATCGGCTATAAATCCGACGGCGTCGTTTCGATGAATGAATTTCGCTACAATCCCGACCTGAAAGTAGGCGACGAAGTGGAAGTCTACGTCGAAAGCCAGGAGGACAAAAAGGGACAGTTGAACCTTTCTCACAGAAAAGCGCGCGCCTCACGTTCGTGGGATCGTGTCAATGAAGCACTTGAAAATAATGAAATCATCAAAGGTCTCATTAAATGCCGCACCAAAGGCGGTATGATTGTAGACGTGTTTGGCATAGAAGCCTTTCTGCCCGGTTCTCAGATCGATGTTAAGCCGATTCGGGATTATGATGTATTTGTAGATAAAACGATGGAATTTAAGGTTGTCAAAATCAACCAAGAATTTAAAAATGTCGTCGTTTCTCACAAAGCGCTTATTGAAGCCGAATTGGAGCAACAAAAGAAAGATATTATCTCCAAACTGGAAAAAGGCCAGGTATTGGAAGGGATTGTCAAAAATATTACTTCATACGGGGTATTTATCGACCTGGGCGGCGTAGACGGATTGATTCATATCACCGATCTTTCCTGGGGACGGGTATCGCATCCTGAAGAAGTGGTGCAATTAGACGATAAAATCAATGTTGTTATCCTTGATTTCGACGACGAAAAGAAACGAATTGCACTGGGATTGAAACAATTGACGCCACACCCGTGGGATGCCCTGGATTTGGATCTCAAAGTTGGCGACAAAGTCACAGGCAAAGTTGTGGTGATGGCCGATTACGGCGCGTTCATCGAAATATCGCAAGGCGTGGAAGGACTGATTCATGTCTCGGAAATGAGTTGGACACAACATCTCAAGAGCGCTCAGGATTTCATGAAAGTGGGTGACGAAGTAGAAGCCGTCATTCTGACCCTGGATCGTGACGAACGAAAAATGTCGTTGGGAATCAAGCAATTGAAACCCGACCCATGGGAAAATGTCGAAGATAAATATGCCGTTGGCACCAAGCACTTGGCCAAAGTACGTAATTTCACCAATTTTGGTGTGTTTGTCGAAATTGAAGAAGGCGTAGAAGGATTGATTCACATCTCAGATCTGTCCTGGACAAAGAAAATCAAACATCCGAGCGAATTTACTTCCATCGGTGCGGACATTGAAGTTCAGGTACTGGAGATAGACAAGGAAAATCGACGTCTCAGCTTAGGTCACAAGCAGTTGGAAGAAAATCCCTGGGATGTGTTTGAAACGATTTTCACTGTCGGTTCGGTTCATGAAGGCACCATCATCGAATTGTTGGACAAAGGGGCGGTCATTTCATTGCCCTACGGCGTAGAAGGTTTTTCAACGCCCAAGCATTTGGTGAAAGAAGATGGTTCTTCCGCACAATTGGAAGAAAAATTAGACTTCAAGGTGATTGAATTTAACAAAGATTCCAAACGGATCATTCTTTCACACAGCCGCATCTTTGAAGACGAACAACGCGCTGAAGCAAAGAAAGAAGGTACCGAAAAGAAATCTTCCCGCAAATCCAGGAAAGAGAAAAAAGAAGAAGAAGTCCAAATCATTCAGCCGGTCATGGAAAAGACCACGCTCGGCGATATTGAAGAATTGGCTGCTTTGAAAGAAAAAATGGAAGGGAACGCGGAATAAGCTGGAATCTAAATTCTTATTCAACTATTAGGAAAAGAGGTATTACATCGTGTAATGCCTTTTTTCTTTATTTATCAGAGATGGAATTAAAAGGCAAGACAAAGGATTCGGCGAACAACACTACCTTTGCGATATTGTTGGCGCTCAGTTTCATACACATGTCCAACGACACATTGCAGTCGTTGATCCCTTCGGTTTATCCATTGGTAAAAAATTCGCTGCATCTCAATTTTTCGCAGATAGGACTCATTACGCTGGTTTTTCAATTGTCGTCTTCGTTGCTGCAACCGCTCATCGGATGGTACACCGACAAACGGCCGCAACCCTATTCACTTCCGCTGGGGATGTGCTCGACAATGGTGGGCATCTCGCTCCTTGCTTTATCCAACAGTTTCGGGATGGTGTTGGTCGCAGTGTTTTTTACCGGCATCGGTTCGTCCATCCTGCATCCCGAAGCATCGCGACTGGCGTACATGGCTTCCGGAGGCAGAACGGGACTGGCGCAGTCCATCTTCCAGGTAGGCGGAAATTTCGGAAGTTCGCTGGGGCCATTGCTGGCAGCGTTGATTATTGCGCCTTACGGTCAATTCCATATCATCCGTTTCACGGTCCTGGCATTTCTGACAATCCTGGTGATGCTGCGCGTCAGTCGCTGGTACAAACGCAACCTATACCGCCTCAAGCCACGCGAACAATCGGTTGTAACGGAAGTATCCCAACCACGCTTGTCCAAACGCAAGATCACGGTTACTTTCTGTATTTTGTTGATTCTGATTTTCTCCAAATATTTCTATATGGCAAGCATCACGAATTATTACACTTTTTACCTCATCCATAAATTCCATGTGAGCATCCAACAGTCACAATTCTTTCTTTTTGCTTATTTATTTGCAGTGGCGGCAGGCACTTTTCTCGGCGGACCTATCGGCGACAAGATCGGACGAAAATATGTGATCTGGTTCTCGATACTCGGCGTTGCGCCCTTCTCCCTGATGATGCCCCATCTGGATTTGTTCTGGACCTGTGTTTTCAGCATTCTGATCGGGTTGATCCTGGCTTCCGCCTTTTCAGCGATATTGGTGTATGCCCAAGAATTGGTTCCGGGGAAAGTGGGCATGATTGCAGGATTATTCTTCGGATTCGCCTTCGGCGTAGCAGGCATCGGATCAGCGTTGCTGGGACGCCTGGCGGATAATATCGGTATCGAATACCTTTATTTTATCTGTTCTTTCTTGCCGTTGATCGGATTGGTAGCCGGTTTTCTACCGAATATCCGAAAGAAAAGAGAGTGAACGTGAATCGTCGGGAAGCGCAGTCATCCTAACAAAAACCGTGTCTTCGGGCAGCAATGCTTCGATTTTTTCAGGCCATTCAATAAAACAAAGCGCATCTTGGTCAAAATAATCCTCAATACCGATCGCCAATGCTTCGGCAACAGAATTGATGCGATAGAAGTCAAAATGAAAAATCGATTTTGCAATGGTTTTTGAATGGTATTCATTGACGATAGCAAACGTGGGACTGTTGATACTTTCTTCAACGCCAAGGACTTCACATACGGCCTTGATGAAGGTGGTTTTCCCAACGCCCATTTCGCCCAGAAAAGCGAAAATACGATGATTTGCAGTCATCGGCACAAACGCTTCTGCCGCTTGGCGAAGCAGACTTACATGCTGTATTTGAATGGATTTCATTATTTATTATTCTCTTTTTGCGCTACAAAGATACAAATCCAATTTGACACTCTCGCAGCGCTTTGATAATAAACGAACCTTTAAAAATAGTCAATTCCACGCTTTCATTCAAAAAAAAAGCGCGAAAAAATTTGATAATAAACAAAACGTTATTATTTTTGTGATGTCAATTAAAAGTTCATTGAAATGTTGGACAAAAAAGAAGAAAATGAGCTAAATACTCTCATAGAGCACGAAAAGAAAAATCTTATGTTCTACGCCTTGTTTTTCGAGGAGCTTCAAAAAAAGTTCCCACGCGGGGAGTTTGAAAAACGAATTGACTTTCATCTTGACCGATTGATCGATTTGCTTGAAAAACTGAAAGGTTAACAAAACTCTTCTTCGGAGGAGCTTTGTAGTCATCATATTAAATAAAGTATTGACGTATGAAAATTAAAAACGAATTGGAAAAATTAAAATCGGAGTTTATGTCCTTAAATACCGATGCTGAAATTGAAGATTTCCGCAAAAAAATTAAATCGAGTATCGACAGTAAAACCGATGACGAATTGAAAGAGTTATCAAACGCGCTCGTCGAAGATGCGCAACAAGCCATCGACCGTGCAAGTAATGTTTATAACTATGTTAATGTCAAACAGAAACTTGGAAGTATTCTGGATATTATTTCCATGTCTTACATCGCTGAGAATTATTTCAAAAAAAGCCGCGCCTGGCTATCACAGCGCGTCAATGGGCATTACGTCAATGGCGTCCCGGTCGCTTTCACCGACAAAGAATTAGAAATACTCTCAAGCGCCCTGGACGACATCAGCACTCAGCTCCACAAGACTGCCCGTTCTATTGCTTGAATGGCTTTTATTTGTAAAGAAGTTAGCAGATGTTCGACTTTGGTTTTGGGAAAGTTAGGATAGAAAAAGGGTGGATGATGGGATTCGAACCCACGACCCTCAGAACCACAATCTGATGCTCTAACCAGCTGAGCTACAACCACCATTAAAATTAGGATGCAAAGATATAACTTTCTCTTGAATTTCTTGCATGTTTTCAAAAATAATTTTCTCCGAAATCTGCACGGATTATGGATAAACGCTTTTTTTGGCAGCCAAAAGCGTGTTGTTCATCAACGAAACGATTGTCATTGGCCCCACGCCACCCGGCACAGGCGTGATGAATGAGCATTTGGGCGCCACCTCATCAAAACAGACATCACCCGACAATTTAAACCCCGATTTGGTATGTTCGGAGGGAACGCGCGTAGTTCCCACGTCAATGACCACAGCGCCCTCTTTGACCATGTCGGCGGTGAGGAATCGCGGAGCCCCCAATGCGGAGATGACGATGTCCGCTTGCAGGCAGTGCGATTTGATGTCTTTTGTATGGCTGTGGCAAACAGTTACGGTACAGTCGCCGGGATAGGTCTTTTGCATCATCAGCGAAGCCACAGGTTTCCCGACGATATTGCTCCTTCCCAGCACCACGCAATGTTTGCCCGAAGTTTCAATACGGTAGCGTTTCAACAATTCCAGAATCCCGGCTGGCGTAGCGGAAAGATAGCAAGGCAATCCGATGGCCATGCGTCCGACATTGACCGGATGGAATCCGTCGACATCTTTGCGATAGTCGATGGCTTCAATGACTTTTTGTTCGGAAATGTGTTTGGGCAACGGCAGCTGAACGATAAATCCATCTACGGAAGCATCGCGGTTCAATTCGACAATCTTCTCCAGCAGAGCGCTTTCTGTCACATCCGCCTCATAACGGATCAAGGTAGATTGAAATCCGATTTCACTACAGGTACGCACTTTGTTGGCGACATACGTTTCGCTTCCACCGTCGTGGCCCACCAGAATGGCGGCCAGATGCGGGGCCTTTCCGCCGCGCGCTTTTATTTGTACCACTTCCGCGGCAATCTCCAATTTGATTTGTGCTGCTACTGCCTTTCCGTCAATCAATTGCATGTCATCTCTTTTTCATCATTGCTTTTTTCGGAAATTTGGCGGTGGTCACCAATTTCATCATCTTTCGCGTTTCTTCAAATTGTTTGAGCAATTTATTGACTTCGGCCACATTGGTTCCGCTGCCTTTTGCTATCCGCGCTCTACGTGAACCGTTGAGTATGGCGGGATTCGTTCGTTCTACGGGCGTCATGGAAAAAATAATCGCTTCAATACTTTTGAATGCATCGTCATCTATATCGATGTCTTTCAATGTCTTGTTCATCCCGGGAATCATGGAAGCCAAGTCTTTCAAGTTCCCCATCTTCTTTATCTGATGGATTTGGGAGAGAAAATCATTGAAATCGAACTGATTTTTTGCAATTTTGCGTTGCAGACGTTTGGCTTCTTCTTCGTCATATTGTTCCTGGGCTTTCTCTACCAACGACACGATGTCGCCCATCCCCAAAATACGATCGGCCATCCGTCGCGGATAGAAAGGATCTACAGCGTCCAGTTTTTCACCTGTACCGATAAATTTTATCGGTTTATCTACCACCGCACGGATAGAAAGCGCCGCGCCCCCACGGGTATCCCCGTCGAGTTTGGTCAGCACTACACCATTGAAATTGAGACGATCATTAAATTCTTTGGCTGTATTGACCGCATCCTGGCCTGTCATGGCATCGACCACAAACAATATTTCGTCCGGATTGACCGCCGACCGGATAGCGGATATTTCATCCATCATCTGGTTGTCGATGGCCAATCGACCCGCAGTATCGATGATCACCACATCATTGCCGTGCAATTTGGCAAACTTGACGGCATTTTGAGCAATCTTGACAGGATTCTTATTATCTTCTTCCGTATAAACCGGTACCTGGATCTGTTCTCCCAATATTTTCAATTGTTCGATAGCCGCCGGACGGTATACATCGCAGGCAACCAACAACGGCCTTTTTCCTCGCTTCTCTTTCAGCATTTTTGCCAACTTCCCGGAGAAAGTAGTCTTACCCGAACCCTGCAAACCCGACATGAGAATCAGCGCCGGCGAACCCTTCAGGTTGATTTCGGTGGCTTCACCTCCCATCAGACGCGTCAATTCGTCGTGCACAATCTTCACCATCAGTTCATTGGGTTTGATGGCTGTCAGCACATTTTGGCCAAGCGCCTTTTCCTTGACGTCGTCCGTAAATTTCTTGGCGACTTTATAATTGACATCGGCGTCGAGCAACGCTTTCCGGACATCCTTTAAGGTTTCCGCGACATTGATCTCGGTAATTCGGCCTTGTCCTTTCAACAGCTTAAACGACCGTTCAAGCCTCTCACTTAAATTTTCAAACATATTTTTTTCGTAAAATTGCGATGCAAAATTAACATAAAAGCCATAATATTCAAAGCGTTTTACGATTATCCGTGAAAAAGTCCGGATTTGGTGAGCAGCCTGTTCGCTCCTACATCATTTTTAATTCTATGGCGATCAATAAGTAGAATCATTCGCTGCAAAATATTGACCGTTGAGTTTTGGTATTTCTATTTGAAAGATCGTATATTTGTGGCAAAAAGAAATATAAAAGAATCTACAGCCATGGAAATATTTCGCCACTCGGTTACAGGCATGCTAAAATGCCCCGTCAGTATAGAAGATTGTCATAGAAAACCAATTGACAATAAAATAGATATTGTCTATGATTAATAGATTTTGTCTATCGCCTGATGAAAAACATAAAAACAACAATCAAAGCGTTTTAAATAAAAGATCAGTTACTAATCTTAAAAACAATCAAAGTGTATGAAAATTCTTTTTAATTACCGCGACCGACATTGGTTGCACAAGGGATTTATGAATCTAAGAATTACCGTTTTGTTGTGGCTGCTAAGTATGGTGCAAATTGCTGCCGCTCAGGAGACAAAGCCTGTATCCGGCAAAGTGACCGACACCGGCGGACAGCCGCTCCCAGGGGTTTCTGTGGTGCTGAAAGGCACCCGTCAGGGCATGGTGACGGACATTAACGGTGATTACTCGCTGACCGTTCCGGACGACGCGACGTTGGTATTTACCTATTTGGGGATGAAAACGACGGAAATGCCGGTGAAAGGAAAAAGTACGCTGAATGTCGTATTGTCGGAAGATGCCATCGGGTTGAACGAAGTGGTGGCGATCGGATACGGCAACCAGCGGAAACAAGACCTTTCGATGTCGGTGTATTCCATGAAAGTCGACGACATGGTGAAAGGCCGTCCTTCCGACATCGGTACGGTGTTGCAAGGCCGGGTTTCGGGAATGACGGTCATGCAGACCGGCGACCCGATGTTGCCGACTTCGTTTTCGATCCGTGGACGCGGCTCAAAAGGGAACGACAACGACCCGACCTCGGCCAATGGCGTGTTGTTTGTCGTGGACGGTGTCCCAAATGCGCCGTATTCGGTCGATGACATAGAGACCGTCACAGTGCTGAAAGATGCGGCCTCAGCGGCTATCTACGGTTCGCAGGTAGGTGCCAGCGGGGTGGTACTTATCACCACCAAAAAGGCAAAGACAGGAAAAATAAAAGTCGATTTCAACCTTTCTTCAGGGTTCAAATCGGTATCCAATCTGCCGAATCTGCTTACTGCCGAAGAATACAATACCGTATGGGCAAAAGCGGTCGCCAATTCCTCCAGCGGACAATTGCCTTCGGCGGCGAATCCGGAATTATTTCCCTGGGGAAACACCACGCGCACGGACTGGCTGGACGAAATTTTCCGCACAGGCAAAGTGCAACATTATGCCGCCACCATCTCCGGCGGCAGCGAAACCATCCAGTCGCTGTTTTCCCTCGCTTACGACAAGTCGGAAGGGGTACTGCTGAACACCTATTCGGAAGGTATTACGGCGCGTACAGTGCAAGATTTCCAAGTGACGAAATGGCTGAAATTCTCCGAACGGGTGAATGTCTCCTACTCCAACGGTCAAGGGAATGTAGATACCGGACACGAAGGCCCGATTATGGGCGCAGTGTGGTATCCGCGCAGTGCATCCGTATATGAACTTTCGGAAAACGGCGAATATGTTTACGATGAGAAAGGCGAGAAACTGTTTGCCGGTACTTCACCCCGCTGGGCAAGCGTATCGGGATACCCATTGGTATATAACCCGGTGGCATACCTCACCCGACTTCACCGCCGTTATCCCGACCTGAAAGTGTTTTCTACCACGGGATTGGAAATAAAACCGTTGTTCGGCCTGACATTGAAGTCGGATTTCACTGTCGACTTGAACGTGAAAGACCGTGACGAATTTTATCCGAAGATGGAAGAACCCGGATTGATGCGAACCGCAAACCTGCGGGAAGAATTTCAGGATAAGATCTATCACTGGCTGTGGGAAAGCACCGCAAACTATGCAAGCGTATTGGCCGAGAAGCATCATTTAAGCGCCATGGCAGGCTTCACGATGGATTACAGGAAAGTCACCAACCGAGGCGTCTTTACGCAAGAATATCCTTATGAAGAAGACAATACTTTCACCTACGACGGCTCGAAATGGAGCGCCTCGCGTGCGCCGGAAGAAACCATTCAGGCGCGTTCGATGGTCGGGGCTCTCGGACGATTGGGCTATTCTTACGACGACCGATACTTCCTGGTCGGCAGTGTGCGCGTAGACGGCGCATCGGTATTGCCCACCTCGCATCAGTTCGACAATTTCCCGTCGCTTTCGGCATCGTGGAAACTGTCGTCGGAGCCATTCTTCAAGAGTCTGAACCTGGGAGATCGTGTCAATCTGGTGAAATTCAGAGGCGGCTGGGGGAAAACCGGCAATGTGGATTTGTATCCGACCGATGCTGTGGACGTGTCGTTGCTATCGTATTCCAACGCCTCCATCTTCGGGGCTCATCTGGACAACCCTATCGCCGGCACCTACCTGAATACCATCCCGAACCCCAATGCCCGCTGGGAAATCACCGAGCAGACCAGCGCCGGATTGGATTTGACACTCCTCAACCAGGCCTTGGAAATCAATGTCGACTGGTATGACAAACGCACCAAAGACCTGATTGACTACATTCCTACGCCATGGCAAGTAGGGGTGAACGAAGCGCCGATGGGCAACATGGGCGAAGTGGTGAATCGCGGCTGGGAATTTTCTGCCAATTACCACAATAATATCGGTGAACTCGGTTTTAATGTCTGGGGCATGGTGTCGTTCAATAAAGGATATGTAAAAGACTACGGCAACCGCCTCGACCCGGTGGTGCATACCAATCCGAATCTGAACAGCCAACCATTGTTGTATTCGTTTGCCGGCGAACCCTGGCATTCGTTCTATATCTACCGCACCGCAGGCATTTTTCAGTCGTACGACGATGTCGTGAAATACGTAAGCAAAAACCCGGAGACCGGCGAGACTTCGATTATCATGCCGAATGCCAAACCGGGCGATCTCCGCTATGTCGACACCAACGGCGATGGCAAAATCAATGGCGACGACCGCGTATTTGCCGGTTCGTATGACCCGAAACGTACTTTCTCATTCGGCGCCTCAGTCGATTACAAAGGATTTGACTTCAACATCATGTTTCAGGGCGTTGCCGGAAACTATATCTATAACGGTATGAAACAGATGGCAATGAATGGACGGCAGCAAGGCGGCAACTTGCTGAAAACGGCATTGGACACCTGGGATTTCAATCCCGCCAGTCGCTGGCCACGCCTCGGCTTGGTAGAAGATACCAACGGCAATTACCTGAATTTCTCCGACATTTTCCTGGAACAGGGCGATTACCTCAGGTTGAAAAACGTGACGCTCGGTTACACCCTGCCTGCCTCACTGATGCGCTCAGCCGGCATGCAGCAGTTGCGGTTGCGCCTCTATGTGAGCGCCGACAATCTCGTGACATTTACCGACTACACGGGTATCGATCCCGAAACCGGCAACTACGGGGTGGACCGTGGCGTGTATCCCATGCCGCATTTCGTGAATTTTGGCCTCAACCTCAATTTTTAATGTCTAATAAAACATATTCGTATGAAACGAGCATCATTTTCAAACATCCAAGTTGATGACAATAATGACATGCGGGTTCCATACGACCTTTAAAAAAATTATTGACGTATGAAAACGAAAATATTAATAATCAGTTTATTTGTCAGTATCCTGGTCATTGCAGGATGCAGCGATTTTTTGGATACGCCCCACTACGGACGGCCTACCGGATGGCAAACCGTCGAAGATGTGGATTTGGCGATCGCCGCCCTTTTCAATTTCACTACCACGGAATGGTGTGGCGGACGTGGTCACATGTGGCTGGAATGTTGTAGCGACAATACAGTTCCCGGACGCACAAGGGCTTCGGCCGATCAGATTCGCAATTTCCTGATGCCGGCCAACAACTCCGACGACCAGCGTTATGTATGGCGCGACATGTATCAGAATGTGACCAAAGCAAACAATATCATCAAACTGGTGCCCACCATGGAACTGGATAAGACTTACATCGAACAGACGGTAGGCATCGCCTATTTCTTTCGCGGCTTTTCCATGCTGTGGTTAGCGCCCTGGTATGGCGACAACGGCCCGAACGGCGGGATTCCGATTATCCTTGAAACGACCGAACCGGTAGATATGGACGTGCCGCGACCGACTTCGGTATTGGCCAACTACGACCAGATTATCGCTGACATGTATACGGCGGGCGAAAAACTGCCGCTCTTCTCACAGTTACCGGAAAATCTGTACGGCTACCCGCATAAGGCGGCAGCATGGGCATTCGGTGCACGCGCCGCTCTGTACGCCGCTCAATACGACGCCAAATATTTCGATACTGTCATTGACTTTTGCAATAAGATTATGGCTTTGACAGGCGCCGATCGACGGGAGTTGTTCGACGACAATTCCGCCGTACCGTTTGCCAAATTGTGGCGTAAGGAAAACAATTTTTCTTCCGAATACATTTTTTCCATGCTCGGCAATGCCAACCAGGGTCCTATTTACCATGGCGTCGGGTTTAACCAGGACGGATACAGCATCATCAACACCTGGGGATACTACCAGCCGACGTTGGAACTGTGGAATGCTTTTGAGGCGGACGATACCCGCCGCGATGCGACGATCTTGCGACCGGGCGACCATATTCAATTTGTAGGCCGCGACGTGTTGTTCGGCGGAATGACATTCGACGCGATCAGCAATTCGACCCGCACCTGGGGCATTTCGTCCACTTCTGGCATGACATTCCGTAAATTCATGTCGCCTTACGAAGCTGCTGACTGCATCGGCAAAGATGTCAATACAAACGGTAATTACATGTGCAACACGCTCGGCACAAGCCTTATCCGCTTTTCCGACGTGCTGCTGATGAAAGCCGAAGCGCTGATCTGGAAAAACGGCGAAGGCGACAGCGAAGCGAAGCAATTGCTCAATCGGATTCGCAAACGTGCCCGGTTGCCGGAAAACAGCGCCGCAACGAAAGAACAACTGAAAAACGAACGCCGAGTGGAACTTGCAGCCGAATACCTGCCCAGCCGACACATCGATGTTGTTCGTTGGGGCGACGCACAAAGGTTGTACGCCCAACCTACGCATGGCGTGACCTATACCGCAGGCACCGTCGTCAATGGTCCTGTGACCATCACCGGCACTTCCGAAATCTATGGCGCACGCAGTTTCGACCCGAATATACATCATGTGTTTCCGATTCCGTCGCAAGCTTTCGAAGGAAACGTCAATCTAAAACAAAACATCGGTTATTAATACATATTTAGGACTTATGAAACGTATCAAATATTATTTTACAGGTTTGGCGGCATTGTTGCTGCTGACCGCTTCACTTCAAGCGCAAACACTGAAAGTGATGGAATGGAACATCCTGTCGTTTGAAGGTATCAACAACGTGGCGGGCTTTAACGTGCAGCCATACGTCGATTTGATCAAAGAACACAATCCCGACGTCATCTGTTTCAACGAATTTGAAACGGCTACCTCGCGCATGAATTATGTGGAAAAACTGACGGAAGTAGCTCGACTGCTCGGCATGTATCCGTTTTTCGGATTTTCGTATGTGAAAGATGTCGGCTACTACGGCAACGGCATCCTTTCGAAATACCCCTACGTGAATACGTACTCATCATTGATAACAAAACCGAGCGGCACCGCAGACCAGCGTAGCGTGGAATATGTGGATATACTTGTGCCGACGGCGCAACATCCCGAAGGCGTCACCATCCGGGTAGTCTGTACGCACCTCGATCATCAGGGAACCGCCAATAACCGCCGCGACCAGGCAAGGGACGTGAAAACCCAGACGATCAAAGATTGCCCGTACCCGGCCTTGCTGTTGGGCGATATGAACCAGGGGACGACCACCGCGGCCATTACCGCCTATACCGGCGACAACGCTTACGGCGGAGCCATGGATCGTGTGTGCGACAACACCACGACCTACGGCAACAGCAGTAAGCTGGACTATTTCTTTTCGTATCCCGCCGGAAAATGGACGAAAAATTCCTATACCGTAGTAAAAAGCAGCGGCCAGCTAAGCGGCGGACTGTCGCTCAACCAGTTGTCCGATCATTACCCGATTGTCGGCGTAGTAACGTTGAATCCATGATTTTGTAAAACCCATTAAATGATAACAATAATGAAACATCATTTTATATCTGTCGGCAGTTTGCTGATTACACTCCTCTTTGCCGGCTGTGTCAAGGACGACCCAATCACCGCCGAATCGGTAGAAGTATGGCCGTCGAGTAATTTCACGACACAGGTGCATTTTGTGTCGAAACTGACCAATGCGCCGATCGGCACGACGGAGGCGGATTATGCGCCCATAAACACCTATTTCACCACCACGCTTCGGTCGGTGGAAGGCTCATGGTTGGGCATCATCGACCGCACCGATGTGTCGTATCATACTTCGGCACAACAAAATCCGGTGCTCAAAAGCGCTCTCGACTCCAAGCACTGGACGTATTTGGCGTTTAACAAGATTTCCGCCTCCGGTTCGTTCGAAGGCAGCACCTTGCTGCTCAATGCGCCGGTCATCGGCTCGGAATCACACAAAATTGCCAATGATTGCCACATCTCCGGCCAGACATTGAAAATGGAAGGTCAACGTGAAGACGGGGAGAAGATCTCGTTCGATATCTATTTCCGGACGGCGCGCTTTGAGACACAAGCACATCTCGCTGCTTTTGGCGGTGACGAAGGCGTGATGTCTACCATGAAACGCAACTACATGAACTTCCTGATGATCGGAACGGTGAAAAAAGACCTCGTTGAATCACTCAAAACGACAGTGGAAAACACCGACAATGCCTTCAATGTGTTTATTGTAGAAAATACGGAAAATGCTGATTATGCCATTTTTGTGCTGGCAGAAAAACATTTCTGGAACTACGCCGGAAGTTCCGTCACGTCGTTGGGCAACGGCATCAATGCTTATACCCTCCAACTCAATTGGTAGCGCGTAAACATTCATGATTGCAAATCTGAAGAATGAAGAGGTTGTCTCAAAAGCCAATAGTTGATTAAACCGCAAAGTGCGCAAAGGTTTCGCCAAGAACGCAAAGCAATTACTATTAAAACTTTACGCCTTGTGTGCATTGCGCTATCTTTGTGTCCTTTGCGGTAAAAAATACTTTTGCGACAACCTCTTTAGCTTGAATGGGGTTTGGAATTAACCGAAAAACAGGGAATACTTCTCTATTTCAGAGTTATGCGGAGCCATTCTTGCGGATAATCGCTATTCTCGCCCGCCATATTCTCAAGAACGGACAATGGTTTCTCTGATGATTGGGCCTTATAGCAATGCTGCAAGTGTACCCTGAACGTCTCTTTTGGAACAGGTTTGCCTCCCAACAACTTCCAATCGACAACTATCTTTGCTGCAAAACCGAGGTCTTCGTCATCGTCATTATTAATGGTTCCTGAAACTTCTACTGTGTCGCTTGTGCCTCGGTGAATGAGAACCCATGAATAATTCTCCTCTTTATATACAGTAAATTTACCGTTGGCATTGATCACAAATTTGTAGTTCTGCGAAACCCCGTCTTTGCCGGTTGTCCTGTTGAGCAGCATCACGGAGGCATCCGAATTTTCAGGCGTGAATGCAGCTATATTTTTATCGTACAGGTAAGTAGCAAACTGAAAGCCGTTGTCAGTATATCCGAAATTCGTAAAAACAGAAGCCGGCGTTGTTTTCCCGAGAAACCAATAATCATTGTTTTCCCGATCAAACGCTGTTATCGGCACCATTTTGACCTCACCTTTATTGACGGTTTTGGCATAGTTTAATCGTCCTTTCATCACGCGTACTTTGCCTCGTGCATCACCGTTGTCGTCATATCGAACCGTCCCAGTGGCAATGACTTCGCCGTTGCCGATATAATCTATTGAACCCCAGTATCCTTCAAAAGGCGAAGTTGCAAATCTGAAATTATCGGCTTTTTTATCCCCAATCAGCGTCCAGATGCCCTCAACACCTTTATATGTGCCGTTACACAACACAAGCATCTCGCCTGTATTCAATTTGGTAGAATAAGGACCGTACCCCCAAAGATCTTTATTCACCTGTTTCTTGTTCGGGTAATCGGGGCCGCCTTCATTGAGTATTTTATTCTGATCGATGCGCCAATTGACATCGGCTTCGGTTTTTACAATAATAGGAGTTTGGTCAACAACGTATTTGCTGTGCCAAACCTCCAAAGGCACCGCAATGCCATTATTGTCGTCGAGCCATACGCCCGAAGGCATTCCGTCGTAGGCGTATCGGTCGTCGATGGTACGCGAAATCGCTTCATTGTCGAGATAGGTACACAATTCCTTACCTTGCCATGTTGTCCCGCCGTCAAACGAACGAATAACGACTGTTCGCGGATATGAAATTTCATCCTTGACATCCTGCGACGAGGTAATATACATTTGAATTTCACCGGAGGGTAACTGAAGCATTGCCGGCTCCCAACAACGACCCCGATACACTTCTCGCGGTTCGGAAAAGGTAAGACCGAAATCATCACTGAACATAATTTCTATACCACAATTGTTGTTGGTATTAGGAATATCGGCATAGCCCAACCTGTAGCGCCATTGATAAGCCAGCAGTATGCGATTGTCGCTCAACTCTATAAAATCAGCGTTGACAAACACTTTATCGTCGTCACCGACGGTAGAAGCAGTTTTGTAGGTTTCCCTTAACAACAGCGCGTCGCTCCACGTTTTTCCATTATCGTCGCTACGGCGCACATAAATATTCCATCCATAGTGATGGTTTGAGAACGACATCAATAAAGAGCCGTTAGAAAGCCTTTTAATACGCGGGTAGTAGAAGTTCTTCTCTATAAAGCCTTTATTTTGAACATTGACTTCGATCATTTCTTGATAGGTATTGTAGTCCCAAGATATACGAACATCACATTCGTTACTGTCAGGCTTATTATTAGAACATCCGAGTGCTAGTAAACACAGTACGATACCCGATAACGTTTTTAACTTTATCATGATTAGTTGTTTTATTGTAATTTAATTATCTGATTTTAATAATTTTAGCATGACCGTCGACCAAAGATTATCCGGTTTTAGTTCGACAGATTTTTTGAAACTTTTTTCCGCTTCTGATTTGTTGCCGAGTCCCAATTCTCCTAATCCTTTGGTATAATATGCTTTTGTATTGATGGTCTCCACCGTTTCGCCGGTGGTACCCTCTGCGCCGTAAAAATTCACCCAACTCTGAACAATGCTGTTGGATCCGTCTTCCGCAAGCGCCCTGAACAGGATTTCTGCCTCGGCAGTCTTGTTTAGTTTTTTAAGCGCCAGCGCTTTCCAATAGCGGTAATTTGTTTTCTTTACGTTCACCGTTGCCGCTTTTTTATAGTTTAGCTGTGCTTTAGACTTATCGCCCATTTTTTCATAGGCATCGGCAATCGAATAATAGATTTGTGCATCTCTCGGAAAACGTGTGTCAACATAGAACACTTGATGGTTTTCGGGATACTCGAATGCTTCTTCAAAAAGTGCAATAGCCTCTTTATTAGATCCTTTTGCAAATTTATCTTCCCCTGCAAGAAGGAGCGCATTGACATAGACATCGTGGAAGTTGGCTACACCCTCGCGTGTCGGGAAATAGCAGTTTCGAAGTAGGTCAATCACATAATCATAGTCTCCGACGAATGTTCCTGTGATCACCTCTGCCGCAAGTGGATAGTAGCGTTTGACACATACATCGTGCATGCTTTTAAGCAGATTGTAACGCACCGAGACATCGGCTCCCATCGCCTCGTAAACTTGGTCGATTTCTTCAAGAAACAATGCTTGTGTGGGGTCTATCTCTATGGCCTTGCGGTATGCCTTTGCCGATTCGGCATAATTTTTGGCATGTTTCCAGTTTGCCCAGCCAAGGTTGCGCCATGCCATTGCAAACGACGGATTGAGGCTGATACATTTATTCCATTCCATCATTGCCCTTTCAGGTTGCTTGTCGTAGAAGATATTTCCCAAGTAGTAGTAGAGTTTATCGTTGTCCGGACAATATTCCTTGGCCTTTTCTAGGACAGAAATGGTTTCTATTCTGAACGGATGACAAAAATCGACGGACATTTCCAGCGCCGAATTAAAGTAATCGGCAGCTTTATTTTTATCCCCTGCTTTATCGGTCAAATAACCGAGCCACAGTCTGACGGTAGGATAGGGTCGCTTGGCGTCAATGTCTTTTAACAGGCTGAAGGTCTGTGCCTCAAATCCATTGTGCAGATATTCTATCGCAAGTTCGAGGTAGGATTCAACATTGTCGCGCATCAGGGTTGAAAAATAGTCGTCCTTGGTCAGCAGGTGGTTTTCGTAAGTGGCGTAAGCATTTACCGGATCGAACGCTAATACTTTCTCGATACAGGCTTTTGCCTCTTCTTTTTCCCCCAGCATGCGAAGGATGGAACTCTTCAAATTGATAGCGGGCAGATTGTGGCCATTATACGTAATTGCCTCTTCCAATCTATCCAAAGCCATGTCGAAATCGCCTTGCGCCGTATAAATCTGCGCAAGCTGATAGTTTGCCGCCGAGTTATAGGTATAGTTCCAGACAGCGCGATATAATGTGTCTATTGCTGCTTCGATTTTTGCTTCCGATTTGAGGACAAGTCCCAGATTATACATTGCCTCGCAATCATTCGGGCGCGTATAATCTTTGGTCTGACGTTTGATGGCTTTACGCAAATACATGGCCGCCTTCTCGTTATCTCCCCTCAACCGCCAATATATGCCCATCTGTGTATTAGCGCGGGTATCGTCGGGATCGCGGCGAAGCACCTCTAAAAAATAATCGGAGGGTTGGATGAAGGGGTTGTGAAATTGCAAGTTGCGAAGACCGACTAAATAACATTCTTCGGTATTCTCAATCTGTTTGGGCAAAAGGGGCGGTCTTACAATATCGGGAAGCGGGTTGTCGGGATCTTTCTCGACAGGGGTGTAGGAAAGAAGCTGTTTGCCGTTGCTGTCGATGAGCGTCATGGTTAATTCATGCTCTTTGATATTTTTTTCAACAGGAACGCTTTTTACGAAGGGTGTATTCGGGGCGACTTGGATTTTTTCCGAAAATAAAGTCTGCTCTCCCTTGACAACTGTTACTGTAATGTCGTTCAATTTTTCCGTTCCGTTCACTCCAAGCAACATTTTCCCATTGCCGAGCAAATCAAGATTGAGCGCCGCCTGTTTTGACCCTTTCTTTACCCCGCCAATATTGCGGATAGCGTACCAATATTGAGAAAAAGTCTTCACTTCATACGGATAAGTCCAGTTGTAATCCGGCTGATTGTCAGAATATGCGCCTGCCATCAGCTCAATATAGTGCCCGGCATGGTCGGTCAGGATTTTCGTGTCCCAACCGGCATTCGGACCCCACGACCAGAATTTTCCGCCTTTGACGATGTGGTGGTTGCCGACCAACATGGTACCGGCTTTTTTGCCATGGTCGTATCCGGCGATAAAATCGTCTTTCAAATCGTAAGCAAAAATGGAGTTACCTACCGGGTGATTCTTCCACCACGAAGCATCAATACCATTTTTGTACTCCTCGACGCCTGTATAAGCCTCCGCTGTGAACGGCCAATGGCAAAAATATTCTTTACTGTGGAACATTCCAAATTCCGTATTTTGCGGGAAAATAATCTGATAGTTTTCATCAACGCCGGTAGAGACATTCGACCAGTAGAGGATAGCATTGCTGTTGGGAGTTGAATTAATCAGCCGCCCACTGATTTCTATATAGGATTTGTCGGGATGGAGGGTGATGCCAATCGCCCACGACATGCGATGGCGCAGTTCTGTCTCACCTATCCAGATGGTTTTGCTACCATTTTTGTTCTCGATCATCTTGTAATCAACCATTGAATGAGACGTTGCTCGATGATGATGAAAGACATTCCATTCCACGCCACCCGAAATCCAGGCGCCGGTCATACCCACATTGGCCGGTTTTATCACATCCTGGTGATAGAAAATATCGTATCCGTTGGTTTTGTCGATGGCGTAAAACAGTCGTCCGCCTATCTCCGGGAGGACGCACAATTGAACATATTCGTTTTCGAGATATAACGCCTTGTAAGTTACATTTTCTTTCTTTCTGGTGAAATTATCGTTCAACGAATAGGGATAGACCGCGCGTCGCGCCCGTTGGTATGACCAATCGCAGTCAAAAATCGGAGCGGTTTCTGACGGTCCGATTTTATAGGATGGGATTTCTAAGGTTCCTTCCCACGCTTTTACAAAAGAATCTTGGGCTGATATATTGGAGACCAATGTCCACAGTAAACAAAAAAGAAGTATAAATTGTTGTTTCATACGATGTTAAATAGTTGTTATACATTCATTATCTATAACCCGGATATTGGAATCCAGGTTGCGAGGCTTTTCGATGCGGTGTTGCAGATAGCGTCTTCCCCTCCTTGGCTGTCGAATAATGCAAAATTCACCAAAAGGGTGCCGGACGACAGATTCAATTGAGAACGCGGAATGGCGATTTCGATCAGATATCCGTTGTCGGAATCGCTGTTATCCGATAATGTACCGTCGTAGGCACCTTTCACCGAAACGTTCATATCTGTAGTGCGCCACCCTCCGGCATAAATATCCGTACTCTTCAATCCGCTGTACGCCACCTTGATGCGTCGCGCATCGGAGTTCAGATCACCCGTTGCAGTGATGGGAGAGAGGAAGATATTTACATCATCGTCCTGCGAAATAGCTTGATCAAGCACTTCGACCAAGAAGTAGATGTTATCGTTGTCGCAAGAGCATCGTAATGTGGCTTGAGCCTGGGATTTTTCACCTACAAAGAGCGCATCGTCAGTGGTGCTCCATTCCGAATTATTGCCATCAACATTCACTGTCCTGTGCGTTGCGACAATGCGGTGGTTCAGGATGAAACGCGCCAACATCAAGGCGCCCGAAGTATGCATCGATCCTATGATCTGGTGGGCGTCTATCGGTTCGAGCGTTCCCCAATAACCGGTTTTTGGGAAAGGGTCATAAGCCTCACCGAATGTACGCGCTGTGGCGTCTCCCAATCTCAGAGTGAAACGCGATGATGCGTTGTAGGATAAGAGTGTTTCACCTGAAGGAAATTGAGCTAAGCTGGGCGCTGCGCCGAGGTAGATGAAATTGTGTCGATCGGCGGGGCCTTCCTCGTTTATCGTAAGATGCGGCCACTGTCCGTTATTGTCGGAATAGGCCATCGAGATATGGTAATAAACCCCATCGTAATAGGTCTCCAACGCTGCGACAAGTTGGTTGCTGTTGTTGAGTTTGATCACGCCCGGCATTTGGTCTGTGAAAAGACCGACGCCGTCTTTTTCTCCAAATTTTTTACGAATCACCCTGTATGGTTCGTTCCCAAAAGAGGGTGTCCACGTATAACCGTTGTCATTAGAAATGATCAGCCCTACACCTGAGTTATAGTCTGCTATATCGGTTCTGGATTCGGTGAAATAGCAGTGAATCTCGCCGGAAGGCAGCTGTAACAGGTGCGGTTCCCAATTTGTGCCTTGATAAATTTCGACCGGATTGCTCCATGTCTCACCATTGTCGGTACTTCGCCGCAAGATTAAGCCATTATCCTTTTTGAGGGTTTTATAATTTGCATTGGCGCGATAGGAGGCTACGGCAAGAACGTCGCCATTAGCGAGCACCAATCCGTTGCAATTTGAAAAACGGCGTTCGTTGCTTGCACCCGACTGGTCGATGATGGAATACCTGGCAAACACCCTGTCTCCTCCTGTCCATGTCAATAAGTCCGAACTGCGGACATAGTAAGAATCGGCGCCAATCTGATTGTTGTGGTAGAAGAGAATGTACCGGCCATTTGCCATTTTCTTCACGCGGGGATAGACCGGAGCGGCAACCTGTACTTGGCTGCTGCCGATCTCTACATAGCTGCGATAGTCCATCTTCAGTGACGAGCGGGCGGTCACGTCGGCATGGGAATTGATCACCGGCGTCCCTTGATTCAATTTTCCAACAGGCGTTAATTGCAGCGTTTGCGATTGTCCGACGCCTCCCGAATCCGGATCGAGTTCGGGGTCGTCCGATTTACTGCATGACGCTGCCACACTGTAACAAAGCGCCAACAAGAGGATATGTACGAATTGTCGCTTCATTTAACATAAAATTTAAATTCAGTAGTTGAATAATAGGTTTGTCCGGGATATAGTTTTGTTGACGGATATTCCGGATGGTTGGGCGAGTCGGGAAAATGCAGCGTTTCGAGCAGCATACCGCCGAACTTTTCGAGCGGTTTGCCTTCCTTGCCTACGATTGCCTCAGAAAGGCCGCGACCGGTGTATGTCAGCAGTCCGGGTTCCGTTGTCCATGTCTCAACGCCTCGACCGCTACGTGGTTCCCACAAGTCGGCTGCTTTTGCGAGTTCTCCCGTTTGATTCCGCAAAACCCATGTAACGGAGAATCCGTGCATGGTTTGCAAGTGTTCGTTGGGTGTATCAATGGCATAGTCCACCCGGTGGGGTTCGCGCATATCAAAAGGAGTGCCTTCCACCGGTTCTATTGTTCCTTTGGGAACGTAATGGTCGGTGTTAGGAAGATATTTATCCGCTTCGACACACAAGATATGATCCATGATATATCCGCCGTCAGCACCTTTCAGATTGAAATAGGTGTGGTTTGAAAGATTCACGATGGTCGGCTTGTCGGTCGTGGCACGGTATTCTATTTTCAAAACGTTGTCTTTGTTCCACCAATAGATTACCTCACAGTCGAGATTCCCCGGATAGCCCTCTTCACCGTCAGGACTGATGCGCCTGAACTTCACTCCCAGGCGGTTTTGTTCCGTAACGGGTTCGCCTTCCCACATCACGCGATCGAAGCCTTTCTCTCCGCCGTGGAGGTGTCCCGAATACTCCCCCAGTTTTTCATTGCGGGACAGTTGCACATGCAGGCTGTCGAGCATAAAACTGCCGTTAGAGATTCGATTGCCGTAGCGACCTATCAAGGCGCCGAAAAAGCGTTCTTTTCCGAATTCAAAATCCCGAATATTGCCATAGCCCGGAACGACATCGTCTATCACACCGTTGCGGTCTGGCACACAGATCCGTACAATGCGGCAACCGTAATCAATCACATCCACCGACGAACCATTGCCGTTTTTCAGACGGTAGAGCGTAACCTCTTCACCCGTCGACAGTTTTCCGAACGACAATCTTTCAATCGTTGGGACTTTTGTTGTGCAGGCGGACAATGCCGCCATTGCACAACAAACAAAAACAATATAGATACGTTTCATACGTCAATAATTTTATTAAAAGGTCTTATGGAACTCGCATGACATGATTGTCATCAATTTGGATGTTTGTATAACCATGCTCGTTTCATTTTGTATTTAGTTAACTGAAAATGTGATACTTGTTACATCCGATGAAGCCTTATAGAAATAGAACGGAGCATCGTATGCAGTGCCTGCGGCATTGGTGTGCGGTTTTGCATATTCTTCAACCACTCCATTGCCCACTAAAAGAGACCCGTTGGCGCACGTGAGCCTGATTTTCACATATCCGCTTTTGATGGCCTTTGTGAAAGTCATGGTGTGCTCAATGATTATCCCTGCATTGTAAGAGTTTATCGCAAAAGTGGCCTGTTCCGTACGGTTGAAACAAGTTACGTTTGTTTTATTGCATTTCCACTGTTCATCGTCGTAATATTCTATATTCCAAAATGCGGGAGCAAAACGTGTGAGCACCGGAAATTCCATTGTAACCGACGTTCCGGCCGCAAATTTTTTTACCGGAAGGACAAATTCGAAATAATCGCCGGTCCAAATGCCTTTGACACCCGGTGAACTGATGACGCCGCTGTTGATGGTTTCGCGAAAAGGAGCAGGCGTTAATGTCGAAACCCATGTCCATGTAGCGTATGCCTGCGACTGGGTCAGACAGATCCAATAACCCTCATTGACCCATCTTGGTTGACGGGTGGCATGGAAAGCGCCCTGAGCCTCACCATTATAGGGCGATCCAAGTGGGAAAACCACAGGGAAAGTTACCGGGATGATGCCGTCGTCGTCACTGCTGAGATAGACCGTCAATGCCTCTCCCGCAGATAATGCGATTCCGGCGTCCTCGTCTTTGGTAAGCATTGACACGGTTTTTTCTGTGCCCGACATGTCAGTAACAACGACGCTCATGCCGCCGACGGGAACGGTGAATGGAGCAACGGCGAGCGATACTTTGGTGAAAGCGTCGGTGAGCGTAAGACCGGTGGCTCCAAAATCCAACTGTACCGAATCACCTTGCATGGATGGGTTTTCAGTAAACGTTTCGGTTTCAAGATTATAAGTACCCCCGGTGGTCAACGTTCCGGTGAAATTTTCGGCAACGACCGGCTTCAGGGTCAGCGACCGGATAGTAGAGTGGCCGTCGTCGTCGGTGATGTCATTAGGCAGATAAAGATCCAACAGGCTGAATAATCCCCGAAATTCGAGTTTAACAGTTGGCACAATGGTTGTTACCTGTTTGTTCGCCACATAAGCGCCGTAATTCATAGCGCCTGTGGCATAATCTTGTTTCGAAGGCACCGATACCTCGATGTTCGACAGGTTTGTTATTGCGCCGGAATAGGGATAATAGGCGTAAAATTGAAAATTGTGGTCGGTCATGTTTGCAACGATCAGGTCGTTATCAGATGCTTTCAATAAATGAGCCGTTTCTCCTGCCGATGCGGTGTATTTTGCATTGACATTGGCGCTCATTGACACATGCTGTTCTTCGTTTCGAGTGCAGGAAGCAAATATTCCGATTTGAGCGCCGTCGTTCCACGTTCCATTGAGCAGAGATCCCTCGAAGTTAACTGTGAGGGTGGTGTATTCCAAACTATGGTTATTGTCGGATGAATTTTCGCATCCGGTTGCAAACAAAGTGAGCAGAATATACAATAAACCGATGTGTTTTATTATCTTTTCCATAAAATTTAAATTTTAGTAACTGAATCAATTCCAACCTTCGTTTTGTTCAAGATTCGTATTCATTTCTTTTTCAGATGCCGGTATCGGCCATTTGAGGTATGCCGATCCTCCCCAGACATAGGAATATACAGGTGTGCCCCATGCCTCCAGCAAGCCATTGCCGTCGGCGAATTTGTCGTCCTTCCATGTTCCCCAGCGGAGCTCGTCATAGTATAGTTGCAACTCGCCGGCGAGTTCCCATTTACGCTCGTTGCGTATCCTTGGGCGCAACTGATCGGAGTTGTTTACGGCGACAAATGCATTTCCTGCTTCGTTGAGGGGAGCTATTTTTGCTCGGTTTCGCACCTGGTTTATAAAAGTGATGGCTTCCTGATATTTTCCCTGCTCGTTGAGCGCCTCCGCTAAGCAGAGCAACACATCAGCATAGCGGAATACCGGGACATCAATCGGATTGAAAGCGATGTTGAGAAATTCGCGTCCCGGCGCTACAAACTTCCGAATCGAATAGAGGAAGTGGCTGTTTGACTTGGTTTGCAGATCATACGGCGAAGCGGAACTGCTGCGGAACGGCCATCTGGGCGAATAATCGATTGCAGCGCCCGAAAAACCGCCGGAATAGGTGGAATAAGGAGTAATCACCGTTGCTAAGAGCCGCGGATCGCGATCGGTATATGCCGCTTTGATACGCGCTTCGTTGCCTGTGGAAAGGTATTTGCTCATGTCGGCTCCATAGATTTGCATGGTGCTCTGCTCGGTCGAGGTAATGTTGTCACGCAGGAAATAGACGCTACGGGCTTGAGTTGTCATACTGTTGTAACCGGCAACAACATCGTTCCAGTCAAATGGTTTACCATTCGCCCATTCGTATGTGTCCACAAATTTTGTGTTCATGAAGAACGACGAATTGCCGCCGCCCGCCGTCATCCAATTGCCATACGTATAGCTGAACGCATTGCCTTGACCGGACAGTTCTTCCATTTGTATGCTGAAAATCATTTCATCGCATTTTTCCTGTGCAAGTTTGAACAGGTCGGCATAGTTGCCGGGATAAAGCGAATATCCCAATTTTCCAACCTCCCGGAAGTCCGCTTCAGCCAATGCCCATTTCTGTTGCCACAGGTAAACTTTGCCCCGAAGTGTATAGGCTGCCCCTTTGGTGATACGTCCATAGTCGCTGCTGTTGGATGCATATTTTCCGGGCAGATCCGGACAGTCGATGCAGTCCGTCAAATCCTTGACAATCACATTCCACACTTCCTCTTCCGAAGAACGGGGACGTGTATATTCCGAATTAGCGAGATTTTCGAGATAGACAGGAACGCCGCGCCACCGGCAGTTCAGTTGATAATAATGATAAGCCCTGATAAATTTACATTCGGCAATCCGTTGTGATTTGAGTGCGTCGGTCATGTCCGGAACACGTCCGATGTTGTTTATCACATCGTTGGCACGCGACACACCTTCGTAGAAGCGTTTCCAATACGTTAGAAACGAGGCATCATTAGATTGTATAGCGCCTGTAAGGTAGTTGTAGTTCAGAAAAATATGGGCATCGGTTGGATCTATCACCGACGCGAAAGCATCCCAATTGAGAAGGTCTCGGCCGGTACCGGTGTAGTCGTAACGTAAATTACTGTAAGCGCTAATCACGACAGTCTCCGCTAAAGAAGCGGAATTGAATACATTTCCTGAACTTACCTCGTCATAAGGATTGCGGTCTAAAAAATCACTGCATCCGGCGATCGAACAGATCAAGACTAACGACAAGAAGATTTTATATAAGTTATTCATACGTCAATAATTTTTTTTTAAGGTCGTATGAAACTTGCATGTCATTATTGTCATCAACTTGGATGTTTGAAAAACATGCTCGTTTCATAATATGACTGTTTTTAGAATTTAACACTGAGACCTATTGAATATTGCTTGAGGTTGGCATAGAACTGAAGGTCTGTGCCGGACATCTCCGGATCCATTCCGGGGTAGTCGGTCTTTGTCAGCAGGTTATCGCCGCTGACGAACACGCGGGCATCCTGCATGCCGACTTTCCGAAGCCACTTACCGGGAATGGTATACCCAACAGTCAGATTTTTTAGTTTCAGGTAATCGGCTTTGTAAAGCCAAAGCGTCGTATAATTTGTACCTCCATTCTGTTCCGAACCATAGTTCATCGTTAAGCGGCCATGCTCCGAAGTCAAATTGGTTCGTGGATCACCGGGATTGTTCGGATCGTAGAAATAGTGATCGTAAGCAATCCCTTTCGGAAGCGTCAGATCGGCTCGTGTCGAATAGGCATTGAATCCGGCAAATCTCCAATATTGGGAAAAACCGCCGGCGCCTGCCCATAACATCGAAAAATCAAGGCCTTTCCACGACATGTCGAATTGGAGACCGTAGTAGAATTTCGGGGTTACGGAAACATTCTGAAACCTGTAGTCGTTCTCGTCGCCATACACGCCATCGCCATTTATATCGGCATAGATAAAGTCGCCATACCAGATTCCTTTTTTGCCGATCGTCTTATTGGGCAGGAAGGTATTGCCTTGCGCAACCATCGCTTCCAACCATTGCATATCGGCTTCGGTGCGGATCATGCCGTCGCGCGGTCCGCCGGACGGATTGACCGATCCGTCGCCGAAGAAATAAGTGCCGTCACCGCGATAGGGTTCAGCCAGGTAAAACTCGTTGATTATTTTGCCCTCCATCGTACGTCGCATATTATCTACTTTGGTGCTTACATCGCCGATGTTGGTCTGGTAGGATCGGAAACCATTCTCATCTGTTACCCAGCCCGCTTTTAAGGGACCGTTGTATTTGGTAACTTGGTTGTAATTTCTGGAGAAATTGACTGAAACGCCATAATTGAGATCGTTGATTTTATCCCGCCATCCGACTGTGAGTTCCACGCCATTGTTTGTGACTTCGCAAATATTCTGATAAGGAGCCGACTTGACTCCTACCGTTGCAAAAATAGGAGCGCGATAGAGGATGCCGTCTGTCAATTTGTGATAATAGTCGGCTTCAAATGTGAGCCGGTTGTTTAATATCCCTATTTCAAGCCCCATATCTGTTGATGTGGTCGTTTCCCATTCAAGCAAGTCGTTGGAAAGTGAGGATGTGATTCCCGATACTTGCTTTCCGCCAAACGAATAGTAGCTCCCCGTTACGTAAGTTGCCTGATAATCGTAATTGCCAATGCTGTGATTGCCCAATTTTCCGTACGAGGCGCGTAATTTGAGGTTGTCGATGCCCGAATTATTCATGAAAGCTTCCTGAGAAATGCGCCATCCGGCAGATACGGATGGGAAAAGACCCCAACGTGTTTTTCGTGCAAAACGTGAAGAGCCGTCATAGCGAAGGTTTACTTCAAACAGATAGCGCCTGTCGTAGGCATATTGCGCCCGTCCGAAGAGCGATGCTGTGGCGTAATCTGTTTGAGTGCCGGTGATAGACACCATGTTGGTTGCCGTACTGAGTTCGGTGAGCAGATCATTCAGGAAACTGTTTTTTTCAACATTGGCGCTACTGGTATTATGATACATCGACTCGAAGCCGGCCAATGTAGAAATCTCGTGTTTAGCAAAATTGGCATTCCATGATAGCGTGTTTTGGAATGTCCAGTGAGAGGTGCTGGGGTATTGACCTCTTATAAGCAATTTGCTCAAGTCTTGATAAAGGTATGACCACTCGCCGGTACGGAAAGAGAAGGTATTCAACGTGCGTGTGTAGTATTTATAATCCTCATCCTGATGAATGTAGTTGAAAGACACATTATATTTCAGGGCGTATGGAAGTTTGACGTTGACAAACACTGCGCTATTGGTATAATGAATTTTATCCTGTCCATCACTACGATCGACAAAATAAAGGTTGTTACGGGAGTTTGCGCTCTGTTCGGGGTTCTCCTGCCAGCTGCCGTATTTCCCGTCGTAGTAGGGATAGATGCCCGGATGAGCGCGGGACATATAGCTAAATGCCCCACTCAAGTCCTGGAGTTCTCGCGTAGAGCGGTATTCCCATATTCTGGCGCCGACTTCCAGCCAATGATTGATTTTCGATGAAATATTGGCACGCAACGAGATTTTATCAAACCCCGATTTCATCATAATGCCGGGATTGTCCATGTAGGACGCAGAAATAAGGTATTTTGCATTGCCTGTCTGACCTTCTGCCGACAGGTTGTGCTTCTGGTAGAGGTTGTTCTCAAAGATGCAGTCCATCCAATCGACATTGGGGTAAGCCACGTAATTTGGATAGCCCGATTCGGCGATGCCATTGGGGTCTTTCGCCTTCTCACGCCAAAGGTCAATCATGGACTGGGAGAAGGGCAGTGCGATGTCGATATTCTCTGCCGATTCATTCATGATTTCCATATAATCGGCATAATTGGAGATGACGTCAATCGTGTGTTGGGGTTTGTTGACAGCAAAAATGGAGCTGTAAGAGATCGAGCTGTGTCCTGATTTGCCGGATTTGGTTGTGATCAGGATGACACCGTTGGCGCCCCTATTGCCATAGATGGCACATGACGCCGCATCTTTCAGGATGGAAACACTCTCAATATCATCCGCATTGACATTGGTGATGGTCGCTTCAAAACCATCGACGATCACCAAAGGGCTATTGTTGTTAAGCGTCCCGTTACCGCGGATTCGTATCGTCATGCTCTCTATGCCTGGCTGGGCAGAAAGTTGTTGTATTCCCAAGCCGGGCGCCAAACCGACTAATGCCAACGGCGTTGATGTCACAGGCCGTGATTGGGCTTCTTTGGCAAAATTGACCGACGATACAGCTCCAGTTATATTCTGTCGTTTTTGGGTGCCGTAACCCACAACCACTACCTCACTCAAGGCTTTGATATCCTCCTGCAAGGCAATCTCGAACATTCGGCGGTTGCCTACTGTCATTTCTTCCGTCTGATATCCCATATAGGATACTTGCAAAATAGCATCGGGCGATGAAACGTCTAAAGAAAAACGACCATTTATGTCGCTAATAGTGATATTCTTCGTGCCTTTCTCTGTGATATTTGCGCCGACAATGGGGTCGCCCTGCGTCAGATCGAGCACGAGGCCGTTCACCGTGATCTTTTGTTGGTTGACAAAGAGAGGCGATTTGGCATCGCCGGTTGGAGCGTTCTTCTGCCGCCCCGTCTTGTAGATGACAATCATGTCATCGTTAACGTCGTAGGATAACGATTGACCTTGCAAAATTATGTCGAGCACCTTGTCGATCGTTTCATTATCGACCTTGACTGTAACACGGTTGTTGTCATTCAGTTCCTTGTTGCTATAGAGAAAGGAGTAGTTGGTTTGCTTCTTGATCTCATACAGCACTTCTTTAATCTTGATATTTCGGGCATCAATACTTACTCTTGCATTTTGTGGAAGAACGCTGGCGGATACCAAAGTGAAAGCCGATAATATCAACAGGATTAAACTCACTTTCATGGTTCTTATGGTTTTTTTAGACAAAAAACATACACTTGAATTATTTAATTTCATACGTCAATAATTTGTTTTTAAAGGGTCGTATGGAACTCGCATGACATGATTGTCATCAACTAGGATGATGGTAAAATCCTGCTCGTTTCATACCTTTGAACGTTTTAGTTTAACAATTTCGATTTGTTTTTTCACTGAAACTTTAGAGCCGAAAAAGATGAGACCGCATCTGTCGGCTCTTTTGTATTTGGCGGTTCGTCGTTTGTAAGCATCATGGATTAGAATATGAGGGTTAATACTGATTTTTTATTGCGAGGAAATTCGTATTTCGTTTTCGTGTCTGTGATAATTGAAACTGCGGTGCTTCTTGAAGGCTTCAAGTATCTGATAAAGTGTTTGTTCTGCGGTGAATATGCCTGAGTAGGTCTGATCCTTCAATTCTTCTGCCTGAATTGTGATCTTAATCCCGAATCCGCGCTCCAGTTCATTGATGATATTGGCAAATCGTTCGCTGTCGAAGTAATACTGTCCGTCTTTCCATATTACATATTGTTCTGCATCGACTTCACGCAGGGAGGCTGTGTGGGTTGCTTTGTCGTATATCAGTTGTTGATTGGGCTTTAAGACAACATCGTTTACCTTTACCGAACCTTCGAGCAGCGTGGTTACCACGCTATTGTCGTTCTCAAAACATCTGACATTGAAATGCGTGCCCAACACATTGACGCTTATCCCGCCTGCCTCGACAACAAATGGATGATTTGCATCTTTGGCAACTTCGAAATAGGCCTCGCCCGTGAGTGATACTGTGCGAGTCTTTTTATCGAAGCACACAGGATAATGCAGTGTAGAGCCGGCATTGAGACTGACCCGCGTGCCGTCGCCGAGAACGATCTGCGACCGTGCTCCTTTGGGACTCTGCGCCTCAAGCAACCGGTGTTTATTTGTGGTCGAACGGGAGAGCCATTCCCCTCCTGCAAAGGCAAGCAGGGCAACGATTGAAGCTGCCGCCACGCATTGCCAGATGCGCAATCGTCGGCGTTGTGTCTGTCGGTGGATGCGATGCTCCACTTGATAAAAAATACGTTCTTTGGCTTCGGCCGACTCTTGGGCTATCTGTGTTTGGTAATCTCGTTTTGCCAATTCGGTATAGATAGCCTGATGACGTGGGTCTTTGTTCAACCAGCTTTCCACGGCTTTTGTCTCCGATTCGAAGGCGCTTCCGTTGAGACAGGCGGCAATGGCAGCCAATAATTCGGGATCGTTCATGATACTCGACGTTCTTTAGTTTGTTTATCACTATTATAGAGCCCAAAAACCAAAAATACCCCTAAACGGGTGAGATTTTTTTTTGATTAGAAGAAGAGAAAGAAAAAATATTTCCCCAATAATTGAGTGAGTTTTCGGATTGCAATCACCATTTGGGCATCGACGGTCTTTTCCGATATCTGCAATGCTTCGGCAATTTCGCGGTATTTCAACCCTTCCTCACGTGCCAGGAGAAATATGGTACGGCAACGTTCGGGCAGCTGGTCGATGGCATCTTTAATGTTCTTGGCTATTTCGTGGTCAATCAAAATGCTTTCGGGTGTCTGTTTGTGCGCCAATCGATCTTGGTGTAGTTGCTCAATGACTTCAAGATTGAATCGACTTTCGTTGTCAAGCGCTCGCAAAGCCCTGTTTTTTGTCATGGTGATAAGGTAGGCTTCTGGGTTGTTAAGTTCGACATTTTTCTTTCGGTTTTGCCAAAATTGAAAGAAAACATCCGACACGACTTCCTCCCGCAAGACAAGCGACTTCACATAATAGGATGCATATTTATATATCGTGGAATAGTATAAATCGTAGAAAGCACGAAATGCGCGATTGTCATCTTTTGCAATCCGTTCTAAGAGTGAAGTATTAGACTCGTCCATAGCTTATCAGGCATCGTAAAAATGTTTGATAAGCGCAAAGATAATGTTTTTCCTGCTAAAATAAAAACTGTTTTACTCAGAGCTCTGTTTGAAGGCATCGCGGCAGTCTGTATCGCGCCGATCGTCATGTGGTATTGTGTCGTTGCAATTGTCAGTGGGCGCAAAGCCACGCAAAAATAATATTTATAGCTAAAGTCAGCGACAGGTTTTTCTTTAGCTTTTTGATTCCCTCCGCTTTCAAGGCCTTCACGGTGGCCACCGTGATGCCCATCTGTTCTGCGATCTTTTCCTGTCGCAAACCTTCCAACGACAGTTTGAGCACCCGGGCGCTTCGTGGCGGCAGTGCCTCAACGGCATTCAACAAAAGCCGTATCGTTTCCGTTTCGATGTATTTATCCAGCATATCGTCCTCGATGTGCTGAAATTCGCACGGGTATTTTTCGGATATTTTGGATGAACGGATTACTGTCAAACACTTGTTTTTAACCATTCCATACAGGTAGCTTTTCACCGAGACGACTTCCGCCAGTTGCTTCCGTTGCGACCAAACATCTACAAAAACATCCTGAACGACATCCTCTGCATAGAAATCATCATCAAGTATGCGGTTAGAAAAGACCCAAAGCGCTCCATAATAACGCTCCATCAGGAGGCGAAAAGCGCTATGATCTCCCTGTGAAATGTTTAGCGAAAGCGTTGTATCATCCATACTGCTACATCAAGGTTGTTGATTTTTTCACAAAGTTCCGCTTTTCTTCCCAAAAAAACAAAAAATCATATCGGCATAATCACATTTTTTGAATTATACATGTTATACTAACGCCTCCCGTTTTTATTCGTCAAAAGTTCGTCCAGGCATAGAAAGAAAACATTTAAAGTGGTGTCTTATTCAGGGAATAACTCTTTCAATTTTTCGTCTACCAACTGACCATCATCACCCAGATAGGCGGCGATGATTTTTCCTTCCCTATCAATGAGGATTTTTGTTGGAAATGCTTTGATGTCATATAATCGAACCACATTGCACGATTTCTCATCTTCGTTATTCAAAATTTGTGTCCATGTCAATTTGTCCTCCTGCACCGCTTTCAACCATAATTCTCTCGCTTTATCAATAGCGACGTGTTCAAACGCAATACTGATAAATTCCATTCCCATTGGGGCGTATTTCTGATGCAAAGCAATCAGGTGAGGATGCGATTGTCGGCAAGGGCCACACCAGCTTCCCCAAAAATCAAGCAACACATATTTTCCTCTCAAATCAGCCAGAGTAATAATATTTCCATCCTTATCCTTCTTTGAGAATAGAGGGGCCGGTTGACCGGGCGACAAAGTCTTTTTCTTTTCCAACTCGCTCGCAACCTGCTTCCCCAGCTCGCTGTCACGCACAGCTGGAGGCAACTTGGCGAATATGCTTTCCGCTTCAGCAACGGGCATAAAAGGTTTGCTTCTCAACAACGTGAGAGAGATGTAACTCTCCGGGTTCGAGGCCATAAATTCTTTTTCTGCAAATTCAATCTTGGCGGAGATTTCTTCGATTTGTTTCTCGATCGACTGCTGATCAGCGCCTTCGTTATTCATCTCCCGTCGCAAAGCGTATTGTTCGGCTTTCAACGGCGCCGTCACTTTCCGCAATGTCATTAAATCATTGTTTACCGTCCCGCCTGAAATCTCCATTTCTGGCCATTTTAGGTTGTCAAAACTGATCTGTACCAACTTGCCATTTTCTGCAAAAAATTCCACCGGCGGCAAAGGAATGACACCCTTATCGCCTATTTTGATCACCGAGTTCATATCTCTATTCAATATTATTAGGGAGGTTAAATCGGCTGTAGCAACCTCAATCTCGCCTTTCCCGCCGGGAAGCGCTACAGGTAAAGTTTTTCGAGCGCCGTTCTCCGACCATAGCAGGGTGACCGTGTCCAGCGGGTAATTCTCAGCTGTAATCCTGATTTTACACTTGTTAGCATCCACTTCTTCGCCATATACACTCAAAAATACCACCACGCTGCATAACATGCTTAGAATTGTTTTCATCTTCATTTTATTTTAAAATTAATTATATTTTACTTTACTTTTATTCATAGTTTTGTGTCAAGTTGGGATTGTAAGCTATCGCATTTTGTGGAAATGGGAATATCCATAATGGCGAATCTGGAGGCAATTCGTAATTCACACCGAGCAATGTTTTGCGAAGTGTCTCTTTGTAAGCCGCTTCTGTATTCCACCGTTTCAAGTTAATAAAATTCTTGGGGCCGCACCAGTTCTCTGTTCTCCATGATTTTTTCAATGCTGCGAAAGCCTCCGTAGCATTGGCAGCGGTTAACGGTGCGTACATCGCCGGGTCGATCCGGTATTCTCGGATGTGGTTAATGATTTCCATCGTTCCGGAAATATCGCCTGAACGAAGTTTACATTCGGCGCAGACCAAGTTCATGTCTACGGTGGTCAAGCCGGATCCGCATAAGTAGGTTGTTAATGAATAAATGACATCTGTCGTTAATCCAAACATCGCCGGACCACGCTCATTCATCTTTGATATTGTGTTATTGAAGATGCTGCCCGGCTCAAAAACAGCGCTCAGTTCCGGTGTTGGCGCTATCATCATTATATATGCTTGGCCAGCAAAAAATAAATCTTCCGTACTTTGCAATTCCGGACGCGCGAAAGTCTCGCCAACAAATGGACGGTGATCGTCGATCGTGTTTTTTATCGCCAGCGATTTTTCCGCTGCCTGCCAAGCGCCGGAGAAATCATGCATCGACATTCGTACCTGCGCTTCCACAGCGTAGGCAAACGGAAGACTGACTCGCATCAAGTTTGTCGCTTCGTTTGGCAGGCTGTTTAGCTCAAGCGCTGCCCGCAAGTCTGCCAGAATAAAATCGTAGACTTCCTGAACCGTGTATTTCTTACTGGGTACCGATAGCAGATCGTGCTCTTTTACGTATGGTATGCCCGGATCGGTGGCGGTTGTTGTCGGGTTATAGGCCTTTGCGAAAACGTTTACAGCCAAGTAGTGAAACCAGGCGCGCAATACGTATGCTTCTGCTTTCAGTTGCATGGCCAAAACACGATCGCCTTCAGCATCATCTACTTGAAGCAGTACGGGATTGGCTACACGTCCAATGATTCGGTAATAAAGTTCATATTTTGTATCCGAAGTAGACAGTTCTGCTCGGTTGATTCGTTCGTCCCAGGTTAATAATGCTGTTCGGAGTGTTTTAACCGGACGACTGATTTCGTTAGGTATGTTTAGGGTTGGATAGGCGTCGTTAATTAATATTGAACAATCGCCTACTCCGAATACGCCATTGAGGTAACGATAATTAAGCAATTGATCCAGGTCGGTTACCCGGTTTAAAAGGTTCATGCCCTTGGGTTCGATATCTGTGAAATTTCCGCATGCGGAAATTACAACGAGGACGATAAGAAGGATTCCGTATATAGTCTTCTTCATTTTTTGTTGTGATTAAAAGTTAATATTCATCCCAATAATATACGAGGAGGGTGTTCGCAGCGATCGTGTTTCCGGGTCGATGCCTACCTTGTTTTTCACCCACAAGTATTTTGGATTGTCGATTTGGAAACGCAACACTGCACGACGCATCCCCATTTTAGAAAAAAATGTGCGGGGTAAATCATAACCCAACACGATGTTTCGTATCTTTAAAAAATCAGCCGGTTGTACATAAATATCGGTATAGGTCGTTTCTCCTCCCAGCGTTACAGCGGAATATCGTCCAATGCCCGGCACGTTGGTTTCCGTATTCTGGGGAGTCCAGGCATTCAGAAAATAGCTGGGAATAGCCTCATAAGGCACGCCAAAGGTTGGATTGGCCTGAAGCACCCGCATTTTGTGTCCTCCGTAGTAACACATCAGTACGTTCAAGCTGAAACCATTGTAGCTTAAGTGATTTTCCATCCCAAGCACGGTTATGGGATCTGATTGACCGGAATAAACCATCGCATCGACTCCGGTGCCGGTTGCGGCTTTCACTATTGTTCCGTCTGCCGCATACCAGGTTGGTTGCCCTTGATCGTCGATCCCGGCAAACTGATAAGAAAAAAGCGCACTTACCGGATATCCTACTTTAAAAGGCGTAGAAATCAGCTCACTTGCCCGCGTAGCCTGCGATTCCACTTCCGTTATTTTATTTTTGTTATTAGAGCCTATAAGCGCTGTGTTCCAGGCAAAACCAGCCTCCTTTTTTTCTTTGAACCAGTCGTAGGAGATTGTCCATTCTATGCCGTCGTTTTTCAATCCGGCTAAGTTCATCACGATGCTGGTAAACCCTTTCGAGGGGTCAAGCGTTTTTCGGGAGAAAATATCCTTCCCCTTTTTATGATACCAGTCTAATGACCCTTTCAGTCGGTCGAACAACATGAAATCCACACCGATGTCGGTTGTTACATTCTCCTCCCATTTTAACTCTGAATTTGCCGGGCTTTCAATCGACGACATCGGGAGTTTTGTAGAGGCATTAAACCCGGAAGCAGCAGTCATGTGGCTGGTGGCGCCTTGGTAGATATTGCCGGTTGCTCCGTAGCTGGCACGCATTTTCAAAAAATTCACGTTTGACGCCTCTGCCAGGAAAGCCTCGTTGTGCAGGTTCCATCCGATGCCAACCGACCACAACGGCTTGCCTCGGAATCTGGTATCCAACCCGTAGACATCGGCATAATCCTTACGGAATGAACCGAAAACGTTGTAGCGATTATCGTAGGTGTAGGTGGCATTGGCATAGCCCGAACCGTATCGGTGACGTTGTTCTTTCACTGTACCTATGGCCGAAGAAATATATGGATTATACATCAATGACATCGCTGGATATCCGGGCATAAAAAAAGAAGTGTAAACAAGATTTTCCAATGCAGGTATGTTCACCGAAATGGTGGCGTCTGTCTGCAGTTGGTCGTCGTAGCCCAGCAACAATCCTCGTGTGCCGTTGGTAAATGTCTGACGGAACTCCAACCCGGCCAATAAATTCAAGGCGTGTTTCCCAAAGTTGCGGTTGTAGTCGATCTGTCCTCGTCCTGTCCAGTGATCACCTTTTGTATTCACGGTTGCCAATTTTCCGCCGTTTTCCGGAATCATATAGCTGTAGGTAGTTCCTGACTGCACGGTATAAACATTGCGCATTGTACGCATGATGTAACTCTCCGCTTCGGCATACGAGGTTTCCGTTTGCCGGTTGGTTTCGTAGATGAACTGGGTATTGACGGTCAGTTCGGGGAGGATACGGAAAAGCAGGTCAGCATGGTAGCGGGTATTTCTACGATCGGTATTGGTTTGGTCATAGGACAATTCATCCAGATGATTGAATCGCATGGTACGCAGGGCAGAATTTTCTTCCGGCAAAGTATTGTAAATATTGTACATGGAAGTTGAATAATAATTGTAGCTCCCGTCGTCGTTTAGCAGGCGGTAGTAAGCTGGAACATTGAATGGATCGGTAGCATACGCACTGTTGCTGCTTTGCGATTTAGCCAATATGCTGTTGATACTGAAATTGACCGTTACCCACGATGCTATGTCGTAAGTTCCTTTGTAAAAGATGGTCATTTGATTGCTATCGGCCTTTCGGATGCCCATATTATCCCGTTTGAAGTTGATGACCAAATTCGACTGGTAGTTGTCGGAGCGGGTACGCGCAGAAATGTTGTATTGTTGCAGGAAACGGTTGAGTAGCGCGTGGTCGGCATACTCTTTTGCGAAATTGTTCTGCTTATATTCCGCGATCCGACGATCCAGTTCGCTTTGCGAGATGTCTCCTTTGGCAAGTTGATAATAAGCGTAATATATCGGACTCATGGCTGAATACGCGGTGGCAGTAATAGCCGCTTCGGTTGTTCCTATCGGGTCGACCACTTCGCCGTCGTTATCGAAAAAGTAGTATTGGTAATAATCCTGCTCTGTCTTGATCTGCTGTTCCGGGGTCATGTAAAAGTTGCGGGCATAATCCAAGTCGCGTTTCTGATAAATTGTAAAATTAGCCGACACATCCACATCAATGCGATCCCGTTGAGTAGCCCGTTTTGTCTTTATGACGATAATCCCATTGGAAGCGCGTGCGCCGTAAATGGCGGTAGCAGCCGCATCTTTCAACACTGTAATGCTTTCCACGTCATAAGGATTAATATCTTCCAAATTCTCCTCAACAGGCAGTCCATCCACCACCAGCAGTGGCGAAGTCGTGGCATAAAGACTTCCCGTTCCCCGTATTGTTGTTTTGCCTTCATACGTCACCAATCCCGCAACGCGTCCCTCAAGATTGTTTACAATATTAGGTGTGTAGCGTTCTGCGAGTTCTGCCGAATTGACCGTTGTCACAGCGCCTGTAGACTTTTCACGGGAGATTGTCTGATATCCCGTCACCACCACCTGGTTGATCTGGCTCACGTCGTCCTTCAATTGGATATTCACGTATGAATTGATTTTTACCGTTACCTCCTGCGCTTCTTTTCCGATATAAGTGATGCGAAGCGGGACGCTGCCGCCCGACAGTCCGTCGAGTTCAAAGCGACCGTCGGCATCGGTGACGACCCCCTTCGTCGTGCCTTTCGCGACGACCGTTACGCCGATCAGCGGATCGCCGTTTTCATCCGTCACTCGTCCCGTCACTTTACCGAGATTTTGCTGAAGAGCGCTACTGGTTTTTCCGCCGACAAGGATCGTGATCACATCTCCTGCGCGTGTCCATCTCAAGGTGGTTTCTTCGACCAGTTTGTCCATCACCTGTGCGATCGTCAGATTCCGGAATACGAAATCGCGCTTTTCTTTTGGCAGGTCGCTGCTACGGTAGGTAAATCCATAATCGGTCATCGATTTCAACTTGACAACGACCTGCTCTATCGTTGCCTGTCTCATTTCCAACGTAATACCCTGCTGTGATTGAGCGGCAAGCAATGTGGGGAATGTAAATCCCAGTATACAGGTTACGAGAAAGAGGAGAAATAGATTTTTTTTCATACGTCAATAATTTATTTATTTTTTACTCATATATATTGATCTGTTGTCAATCCGATATTGCCATCCCGTCAGCGCACAGAGGGATTCCAGCACAGAGGTCAAATCGTCCTTGCGGCTAAACATCATCGTAATTTTGCCCATGGCTGACAAATCCGATTCTTCAAACACGAAGTCCACATCATACCACCGTTCCAATGCAGAGAATAAGACGTCGGGAGGCGAAGAGCGGTAATAGAATTGCCCATTCATCCAGGCGGTGAAAGTCCTGATGTCATCCACTTCCGTTACGGCAAGTCCGCCTGCTTTCTTGTCGTACACGGCCTGTTCGTTGGGTTTGAGTATCCTGCTGTCGGCGTCATTGCTCACTTTGAGCGAACCTGCTACCAGCGTGACGAAGGACTTCCCTGCATCGGCATAACTGTTTACAACGAATTTTGTGCCGAGGACGGTAATTTTCAAAAGATTGCTCGTGATTACAAAAGGTCGTTCGGGATGGTGTGCTACCTCGAAATAGGCCTCTCCCGATACAGTTACATTTCTCGTGGCCGCAGTGAATTTTTCCGGAAATTCTATCGTCGTTTCGGCATTCAGCCACACTTGGGTGCTGTCGGGCAGACGAAGCCTGTAAGTCATGCCGCGTGAAACCGCTATCTTGACGATGTCGGGCGCATCGTCCGCTTTTGGCTCGACAGGAAGCGCCGCCACCTGCTGACGCCAAGCCGTTTCGTCATCGTCTTTCGACAATTCTATGTGCTCTTCCCCCATGCTCAGCACCACTTTTTTATCTTCCGCAACGAGGGCAGGATGACTGTCGCGCACTTCCGGGATGGAAGATGTCGTTGGCGGTGACGTCCATGGCAAATCTCGTACCGTCAAAACCACAACAGCCGCCAAAGCAGCGGCTACAGCGGTGATGGCCGCAATCCTCCTGCGAATCACAGGGGTTTTTATCCGCTTTTCAACAGCGGAAATGCCCGCCGGAATATCCGACTTGTCGAGGATCGCCCGATACGTTGCCAGGCTCTCTCCCGACAACATCCGCCGATACATCGCTTCGTGCGCTTCAGACGCTGTCAACCAATCGTCGAAAACAGCTTGTTCCCACTCAGTAACATCGTCTCCGGCCAACTTACGTGAAATAATTTCGGGGATCTTCGTTTCCCATTCCATACTTCAAAAAAATAACATGTTTCACCTAATAAGTAACTTGAAAAAGAAAAAAGTATAGGTGAACCCCGATTTTTTTGTTCCGGAATCAGGAATTTGCGTTATTTGCGTTCTTTTTTCATACGTCAATAATTTGTTTTAAAAGGTCGTATGGAAATCGCAATGCCATTATTGTCGTCGACTTGGATGTTTGAAAATCATGCTCGTTTCATACGCGCTTGCGTTTGAAGGTGTAAAAGGAGTAGTTGTAGGGGGATGTTTCGTCGGCGAGGGGTGTTTCGTCGGCGATCAATTGCCATTCCGCCGGATCGATTGGAGGGAAAAACGTATCTGCGTCAGGGAATTCGGCATGCACCCGTGTCAGGTAGATCCTGTCGGCAAGGGGAAATGATTGTCGATAGATTTCTGCTCCGCCGATGATAAAGATTTCCTGTTCATCTGCAAATGCAGTCAACGCCGCTTGCAAGGAGTTCAGGACGGTGCACTGCGGCAGTCGCAGGTTGCTGTTGCGGCTGATCACCACATTGGTGCGATGAGGCAATGCCCCTTTCGGCAGCGAATCGTAGGTTTTTCTTCCCATCACAATGACATGGCCGGTGGTCAGTTGCCGGAACCGTTTCATGTCCGCGGGAAGATGCCACAACAAGCCGTTTGCCCGTCCTATTTCATTGTTTTCGCCTGCTGCGACGATGATAGAGATGATCATGCTGTTTTTTTATATAAATATTATGGTGTCTTTATACCGCCACTTCGCCTTTGATATGCGGATAAGGATCGTAATTCGTTAACACAAAGTCTTGATATTGGAACGAAAAAATATCCTTGACGGCGGGATTGAGCTGCATTGTCGGCAGCGGACGCGGAACCCTTGTCAGCTGCAACTTCACTTGTTCCAAGTGATTGCTGTAAATATGCACATCGCCGAAAGTATGGACAAAATCGCCTTCCTGCAGGCCGGTCACTTGCGCCATCATCTTCAACAAGAGTGCATACGAAGCGATATTAAACGGAACGCCCAGAAATACGTCCGCACTTCGTTGGTACAATTGCAGACTCAGCCGGTTGTCCGCCACATAAAACTGAAAGAACGCATGACAGGGCGGGAGATTCATGTTTTTCAAATCCCCTACATTCCAAGCGCTTACAATGATGCGGCGCGAATCGGGATGCTGGCGGATGGCGCTGACGGCTTCCGCGATCTGATCGGTGGATCCGCCCTGGTAGTCCGGCCACGATCGCCATTGATATCCGTAGATATGTCCCAAATCGCCATTGTTGTCCGCCCATTCGTTCCAGATGCGCACCCCGTTGTCGTTCAGGTATTTAATATTAGTATCTCCCTTCAGGAACCACAGCAGCTCATAGATGATGGAGCGTAGATGCAGTTTCTTGGTCGTCAGCAGCGGAAATCCTTTGGAGAGGTCAAATCGCATCTGATAGCCGAAAGTACTGATTGTGCCGGTTCCCGTACGGTCTTCTTTTTTGACTCCTTCGGATAGCAGATGGTTTAATAGATCCAGATATTGTTTCATTATTTTTAAGATTCACATTGAAATACATGTATATCCTACAAAATTGGGAATTATTCTTCAAACTACCAAATTCTTGTTGAGCAGATACAATTTATCCTAACGAAACGCCGCTGACGAATGGAGAAATAAAAATTTATTATTATTTTTGCAGCGTAAGACTTCAGATTGTTATTGAGGCAAAAAAAATATTAGGTATTGACATAACTATTTATAAAGATGTTTATTAGTGCGACAGGATATTATATTCCTGAAAATCGGGTTCATAATGATTATTTTCTGGCAATAAACGGTTTAAAAGACGAATGGATTTTTCAGCGAACGGGGATCTCTACACGTTCCAAAGCTTCGGACGAAGATACCATGGATGTGATGTGTCTGAAAGCCGTCAACGATGCTTTGCCGAAACTACCTTACGACATCAAAGAGGTTGATCTGATCATTTTTGCTTCTTATTCTCCTTCCGACACGGTAGGGACGACTGCACATGTGATTCAACGCCAATTCGGGATCGAGCACGCCAAGGCGTTCCTCATCTCTTCCGCCTGTTCTTCAGCCATCAACGCCATGGAAATTATCCAGTCGTTTTTTAGCAGCGGGCTTGCCTCGAAAGCATTGTTGATCTCGGCCGACAGGAACTCTACTTACAGTAACGAAACCGATCCGGCGGCAGGCCATCTGTGGGGAGATGCGGCGGCAGCGTTGTTTTTTTCCAAAGAGCCAAGCCGGGCGGACGATCCTGAAGTCGTGAAGATCCTGACACAAGGCCTGGGGCATATCGGCAAAGGACCAGCCGCCGTGACGCTTCAGCCGAAAGACAAAGGGATCCAAATGCCCGAAGGGAGGGATGTTTTTATCCATGCCTGCAATTATATCGCCTGGAATACCGAAAAAATTCTGGAAGACAGCGGATACCGATTGTCCGACCTCTCCTATTTTATCGGACATCAAGCGAATATGCGGATATTGACCCACGTCATCAAAGAGTTGGGATTGTCTGAAGAAAAAATGCTCAGCAACATCCGTGAACTCGGCAATACCGGGTCGGTAAGTTCCGTGCTGGTATTTGCACAGAACTTCGACCTGTTTAAGCCGCAGGATCTGGTCTGCCTTTCCGTGTTCGGGGGCGGATATTCCGCAGGATCCTGTCTGATTAAATTTTGAGACGCGCGGATTAAACGACGCCTTGTGCCATCATGGCTTTCGCCACTTTCATGAATCCCGCCACATTGGCGCCTTTCACATAATTGATGTAGCCGTCGCTTTGTTTCCCATAGACGCAACATTGTTCGTGGATGTTGTTCATGATCTGGTGGAGTTTCTGATCCACTTCGGCTTCCGTCCATTGCAGGTGCATGGCATTTTGCGTCATTTCCAGTCCGGAAGTAGCTACGCCGCCTGCATTCACCGCCTTGCCCGGAGCAAACATGATTTTCTTGTCGATAAATAAATCGACCGCTTCGGCGGTGCAGCCCATATTGGAAATTTCCGCCACACACAGCACGCCGTTGTCAATCAATGTCTGTGCATCAGTCTCGTTCAATTCGTTCTGTATGGCGCAAGGCAAGGCAATGTCGACTTTCTGTTGCCAGGGACGTTGATCCGGGAAGAACGCCACGCCGTATTTTTCGGCATAAGGCGCAACGATGTCTTCGCCCGAATTGCGTAATTCGAGCATATAGTCGATCTTTTCTCCTGCAATGCCGTCGGGATCGTAGACATATCCGTCGGGACCGGAAATCGTCACCACTTTTGCTCCCAGTTGCGTCGCTTTCAATGCCGCTCCCCAGGCGACATTCCCGAATCCTGAAATAGCGACGGTTTTCCCTTTGAGTTCCAGTCCTTTGGTTTTCAACATGCGATCCACAAAATACAATCCGCCGAAACCGGTGGCTTCAGGACGAATCAACGATCCGCCAAAATCCAGCCCTTTCCCTGTGAATGTGCCGGTATTTTCCAATGCCAGCCGACGATACATGCCGTACATGTAACCGATTTCCCGACCGCCGACACCGATATCTCCCGCAGGGACGTCCGTATTCGGGCCGATATGACGCCATAATTCCAGGATAAACGCCTGGCAAAAACGCATCACTTCCATGTCAGACTTGCCGCGGGGACTGAAATCCGATCCGCCTTTCCCGCCACCCATCGGTAGCGTGGTCAGTGCATTCTTGAAAGTCTGCTCAAACCCTAAAAATTTCAACGAAGAAAGATTCACGGATGCATGAAACCGGATGCCGCCTTTGTACGGGCCGATCACATTGTTGAACTGAACTCGGTAGCCGAGATTTACCTGAATCCGGCCGTTGTCGTCCACCCAAGGGACTTTAAACATGAAAACCCGATCCGGCTCTACCAATCGTTCGATAATGCTCGCTCTTTCAAATTCAGGATGTTGATTATAAACATCTTCGATAGAAAGCAGCACTTCCTTTACAGCCTGGAGATATTCGCTTTCTCCGGGGTGTTTCGCTTCAAGCGCCGACAAGATACTTGCTGTATTCATGATAAAATGGTTTATATAGTCAAAAATTAGTTTTACTTTTGTGACCTGCAAAGGTATGAAATAAAAATAGAACTAACAAACTGTCATAGTATGACGCAAAAAATAAGTATAAATATGCGGCATTTGGTGTTCAAAGACACCTCTTTTGCCAATTTAATGAACAAACGGATATTCAACGTCTTACTCATCGCGACGAAGTACGATGCTTTCATGCTTGAAGACGATGGGCGCATTGATGAGCAGATTTTCAACGAATATACATCGCTGAGTTTACGCTATCCGCCGCGTTTTGCGCAGGCAAGTTCGGAAAAGGAAGCGATGGCGCTGCTCAGCCAGGGGCAGCCCCATTACGACCTGATCATCTGCATGCCGAATATGGACAATTCGGATGCGTTTGGAGTGGCAACCCGGATCAAAGCGCTGTATCCCGCGACCCCCATCGTGGTCTTGACGCCATTCTCTCGCGAAGTGTCGAAGCGGGTTTCGCAGGAAGATTTAAGCGCCATCGACTATGTGTTCAGTTGGCTGGGCAATCCGGAATTGTTACTGGCAATCATCAAACTGATTGAAGACAAAATGAATGTCGACGATGATGTGGAATCTGTCGGCGTTCAGACCATCTTGCTGGTAGAAGATTCGATTCGGTTTTATTCTTCCGCATTGCCGCTGCTGTATAAATTTGTATTGCAGCAATCCAAAGAATTTTCCAAAGAAGCATTGAATGCCCACCAGCGCACGCTGCGTATGCGGGGAAGGCCGAAAATCCTGCTTGCACGTACCTATGAGGAGGCGAAGATGCTCTACGACACATATCGCAACAACATCCTGGGCATTGTATGCGACATGAGTTTTAACAAAGGCGGGCGGAAAGACAAACTCGCGGGTTACAAATTTGCCTGCTCGGTCAGGAGTTACGACCGGTTTGTCCCGATCATTTTTGAATCTTCGGAAGACGCCAACATCACTTATGCGAATGAATTGCATTGCAGTTTCATCAACAAAACTTCCAAAACTTACCCGCAAGACCTGCGGAAAGAGATCACCGACAAATTCGGGTTTGGCGATTTCATCATCATCGATCCTTACACCAAGGAAGAAATTATGCGGATTACGTCGCTGAAAGACCTGCAAACGAAGATTTTTTCCATTCCGGACGATTCCTTGATTTTTCACCTTTCGCACAACCATTTTTCGCGGTTTTTTTATTCCCGCGCCATGTTTCCCGTAGCGGAATTTCTAAAACAGGTGGATATCTCGGAGTATCGGGACATGGATGAAGCGCGGCAGTTGATATTCGATTCTATTGTCAGTTACCGGAAAATGAAAAATTCGGGGATCGTCGCCATTTTCCTCAAAGACCGTTTCGACGAATATTCCAATTTCGCACGTATCGGAGAAGATTCGATCGGCGGCAAAGGGCGTGGATTGGCATTTCTGGGTCAGATGGTGAAGGTGCATGCGTATGAGATAGAGCAGAATTTCCCTAATACCGAGATCAGGATCCCCAAGACGGTGGTGCTGTGTACCGATATTTTTGATGAGTTTATGGAATCGAATGATTTGTATAAGATTGCGCTGCAAGATATCCCCGACGAACAGATCCTGAAATACTTCCTGAAAGCCGGTCTCCCGAAACGGCTTATTGAAGATCTTACCGCCTTTTTCGAGGCGGTCAAATCGCCGATAGCCGTCCGTTCGTCGAGTTTGCTGGAAGATTCGCACTACCAGCCGTTTGCAGGGATTTATGCCACTTACATGGTGCCGAAAGTTGCGGACAGCTATCAGCAGTTGAAACTCATCAGCGATGCCATCAAGGGCGTGTATGCTTCCGTTTTCTATAAAGACAGCAAAGCATATATGACGGCTACCCAAAACCTGATTGATCAGGAAAAGATGGCCATCGTCCTGCAGGAAGTGGTTGGGAAAACTTACGGGAACTATTGCTATCCGACGTTCTCCGGCGTAGCGCGTTCGTTGAATTTCTATCCTGTGGGAGACGAGAAGCCGGAAGAAGGGATTGCGACGATAGCCATTGGACTTGGAAAATACATTGTCGACGGGAATATCCCGTTGCGTTTTTCGCCCAAGCATCCGCGCAATATCATCCAGACCAGCACATTGGAGATGGCGTTAAAAAATACGCAAGCCAAGTTTTACGCCTTAAACCTGGCGATGCTGTCGGCGGAGAATCAGTTTTCGGTGGATGACGCGTTCAATTTATTGAAATTACCAATCAAGGAAGCGGAAGCCGATCCGATGTTCAAATACCTCTGTTCCACTTACAACCACCGTGATCAGATGCTCATGGAGGGCTATTATCCCGGACCCGACCGCAAGGTAGTCACTTTCGCCGGTCTGTTGCAAAACGAGATGTTCCCGCTGGCGAAAGTCTTGAGCTATGTCCTTACTTTGGGGCAGCGAGAAATGGGACGTCCGGTTGAAATAGAATTTGCTGTCAGTTTGGGCGAAACGTCAGATCACACCTTGTCGGGGACTTTCTACCTGTTGCAAATCCGGCCAATCGTCGACAGCAAGGAGATCATGGACGAAGACCTGGCGAACATTCCGCCTCAGGACTGTCTGCTTTATTCCCGCCATGCGTTAGGGCATGGCGTCATGAACGATATTCATGATATAATATATGTGAAGACGGAAAATTTCGATGCAGCCAACAATCGATCGATCGCAGAGGAGATAGAGAAAATAAACAGTCAATTCGTCGAGCGGCAGGCAGGGTATGTGCTGGTTGGTCCCGGGCGCTGGGGAAGCGCCGACCCGTGGCTGGGCATCCCCGTCAAATGGTCGCATATTTCCAATGCACGCGTCATCGCGGAAGCAGGTTTGGAAAACTACCGCATCGAACCCAGTCAGGGTACTCATTTTTTCCAGAACCTGACTTCGTTTGGCGTCGGTTATTTCACCATCAATGCGTTTATTCCTGGAGAAGGCGTCTACGACGAAAGTTTCCTGAATTCGGAGCCTGCCGTATACGAAACGAAATACCTGCGGCATGTGCATTTTGAAAATCCCATCGTCGTCAAAATCAATGGAAAAAAGAATATAGGAGTCATATTAAAAGCAAAAAAATCATAACAAATCATGGCATTAATAAAATCGGTACGCGGATTCACGCCGCAAATTGGAGAAAATACTTTCCTTGCAGACAATGCAACCATCATCGGAGATGTCGTCATCGGCAGGGATTGCAGCATCTGGTTCAATACTGTCCTGCGAGGCGATGTCAATTCCATCCGGATAGGCAACAGGGTCAATGTTCAGGACGGCACAGTGATCCATACATTATATGAGAAATCAGTCGCAGAAATAGGCGACGATGTTTCGATCGGCCACAATGTAGTCATTCACGGAGCTAAAATCGAGCACGGCGCATTGATCGGCATGGGGGCGGTGGTTCTTGATCACGCCGTTGTCGGCAACGGTGCACTGATTGCCGCTGGATCTGTGGTACTCAGCGGCGCGCACGTTGAGCCGGGGAGCATCTACGCCGGAGTGCCTGCCAAGTTCGTTAAGAAAATTGACCCCGAACAGTCGTTGGAGATCAATCAGAAGATTGCAAAAAACTATTTGTTTTATTCAAGCTGGTACCGTTGATGATAGATCGTTGTATATAGCCAAAATTGGCTATTGACAGGTATTATTCCATCCATTAATTTTGTGGCGTAAATAGAATTAATGTATAAATCATCAAGATTTTATCCTTTCAGACGACTTCAAGCGCGGCTTGGATGAAGTTTGCAGTATCGCTTCCGGATGCAGCAAACCGGCTGTCGCACAGTCTCCTGCCGAATGGGGGGGGGTAATTGGCTTACTGTCTGGTAGTTATAATTTAACAATCGGGTTATATACGTATAGCCGTGTGGGAATCAGTTCCTGCACGGCTATTTTTTTGCCGCAAGAGAAGATTGCGTACCTAACGGCACGCAGAGATTGTGAGGACGTCTTTTTCTACCAACATCATGTACCTAACG
>JAISUK010000024.1 GCA_031272075.1 Dysgonamonadaceae bacterium | reverse complement strand
GTCCGTTTTTCTCGACGGCCAGCATATACATATCACTCACGCCGGTGGAATCATCCTGTCCGCGGTAAGTCATGAAACTGACGTAGTAGTTGTCGCCCGCGCGTGCAATTTGCGGATTGTTTCCGTCGCGGTTGGTTTCGATATACGAAATGCTGTCGTTTGCCGACACGCTGATCAGACGGACTTTGCTGACCAGTTTGTTGACTTCCGGATTGTCTTCCGAAGGCTTGGAGGTTGTGCGCTCCGTGGCTATCACCACCGAGTCGCCGTCGATGGCAAGGCTGTAATTGTCCAGGATTGTAAATATTCCATTTCTCAAAGAAATGGAATATTTTTCTTTCAGATCGGCGGCGGCTATTCATTAAAAACGTACCTTTGCGGCTGAAATTTTCAGAAAAAAAGATGCATATTAAGTCCGCAACATTTATTATCAGCAATACCGATGTCCGCAAATGTCCGCAACACAACTTGCCTGAATATGCGTTCATCGGCCGCTCGAATGTAGGGAAATCCTCATTGATCAACATGCTTACAAACCATAAGCGGTTGGCGATGACCTCTTCCGTGCCGGGCAAAACACAATTGATCAACCATTTTCTGATCAATGATGATTGGTATCTGGTCGATCTGCCGGGCTACGGATATACCCAGCAAGGAAAAAGTCGCAGAAACAGCCTTTCGCAAATCATTCGGTCGTATATTGAGCAACGCGCGCAATTGACAAATCTTTTCACTTTGATCGATTGCCGCCATGAAGCCCAGAAAATTGACCTGGAATTTATGGAATACCTCGGCGAGTACGGCATCCCGTTTGCGATCGTTTTTACGAAAATAGACAAGATTTCCTCGTCACGCCTGCACGAAAACGTGGAAAAATACAAATCCGAACTGTCGAAAACATGGGAAACGCTTCCGCCGCTTTTTTTTACTTCTTCGGAACACAAAAAAGGACGCGACGAACTGCTCAACTACATCGAACAGATAAACAAATCCTTGTGATCTTCTATTAAATTTTAAATAAGCATATAATATGAATTGGTTTGAATGTAAAATCATGTACGAAAAAGTCATGGAAAACGGAATGCAAAAGAAAACTGTCGAACCTTACCTGGTGGATGCGCTGTCGTTTACAGAAGCGGAAGCGCGTATCATCGAAGAAACAAGACCAATAGCCGGCAACGGACTTGTGGTTGCCGACATCAAGAAAATGAAAATCGCGGAACTCTTTTTCAATCCGTCCGGCGACCGTTATTATAAGGTGAAAGTACAATTCATCGCATTGGACGAAAAAAGCGGCGCCGAGAAACGCACGACTGTACAGATGCTGGCGCAAGCCTCCGATATCAAAGATGCAATCGCCGTTGTCGAACAGGGAATGAAAGGCACCCTCGCAGATTATGTGATTTCTTCCATCAACGAAACGGCGATCATGGATGTATTCCCGTTTTCCAGCCAAGAAAAAACCACAACGAATTGAAAAAGATGACGATCGCCGACCGACTTGACGAAATCAGAAGAGAACTCCCCGCATCTACGCGCGTGGTTGCCGTTTCCAAGCTGCATCCCGTGGCCATGATTCGGGAAGCCTACGATGCCGGGCAACGGATCTTCGGCGAAAACCGGGTGCAAGAACTCGTCGCCAAACAAGCATTATTGCCCGCAGACATCGTATGGCATCTCGTCGGACATCTGCAGACAAACAAAATCAAACCCATCCTTCCCTTTATTTCGATGATCGAGAGTGTAGATACCTATCGTTTGCTTTACGAAATCAACCGGCTGGCTGCACAATGCGGACGCGTGGTCGACGTATTGTTGCAGATACATATCGCTTTGGAAGAGACGAAATTCGGCTTTTCTTTTGAAGAGTGTCGGCAAATGCTGCGTGACGAAAACATCCATCTGCTGGAAAATGTCCGCATCTGCGGTTTGATGGGTGTGGCGACGAATACAGACGATACAAACCGGATTCGATCGGAATTTGCTGCATTGCGGCAGTTTTTCCGTGAATTACAGTCCGATTTTTTTCGCGGAGAGGCGTCATTCAAAGATTTATCGATGGGAATGAGCAACGATTATCCCATCGCAATCGAAGAAGGAAGTACTTTTATCCGTATCGGAAGTAAAATATTCGGGCAACGCGGCGCTTAATTGCCCGTAATTTTGGCTATCTGAAAATTAATTCCTAGTTTTGTAGACTAAATCCATGACCCATGAAAGACAGTTTTGAAACGAAATTCGCAGATTTAAACTTAAATAATCCTATCATCATAGGAAGTTCCGGTTTAACAAACAGTGCGGAGAAAAACAAAAACCTGGAACATGCCGGAGCGGGAGCTATTGTGTTGAAATCTTTATTTGAAGAACAAATTTCCATGCAATCGGATTGGATGACAAAAGGGTCAGACTATTCCGAGTCGAAAAACTATATCGCAAAATATCTGAAAGACAGCGAAGTATCTGATTATCTCAAACTCATTCAGGACTCGAAAAAGCAGTGCACCATTCCGATCATCGCGAGTATCAATTGCTGCAAACCGGATTCGTGGATCGAATTCGCCCATCAGATCGAGATGGCCGGCGCAGACGCGATCGAACTGAATATCTTTACGCTTCACACGGAAATCTATCCCACACAAGACCAAATTACGGAATCTACTTCCGAAATTCTCAAAAGAATAAAAAATACCGTCAACATTCCGATCATCATTAAACTGGGAAAAACTTTCAATAATCTGGTCGAAACCGTCCACAGTCTTTATTTGAACGGAGCCGCGGGCGTCGTCTTGTTCAATCGGTTCTATCAGCCGGATATCGATATCAACAAACTGCAAATGGTTTCCGGTCAAGTATTCAGTTCTCATACCGATATTGCGGACACCCTGCGCTGGACGGGCATCGTTTCCGGAAAAATCCCTCAAATTGCAATCGCCTCTTCTACCGGCATTCACGATTGGGAAGATGTGGTGAAATGTATTCTTTCGGGGGCATCCGCTGTAGAAATCTGCAGCACCGTCTATCAACACGGATACGAAATCATTTCTCAAATGAAACGAAGCCTGGAAGAATGGATGAACTCCATGAATTTCAAACACATCGAAGAATTTCGCGCCAAACTCAATTATGCCAATATTTCCGATCCCACGCTGTATGAACGGATTCAATTCATGAAATATTTCTCAAACCGGGATTAGGAGGAGGCTTTTTGGAATTGCTGTTTACGAAAATCCGCACGCGATTTAGCTTTCAATCGGCGTCTTAGATCAATCCTGCCATATATACAGGCAAGTAAATAACACCTCTATCCTGTCGCAAATCTTTGGTATACAAAAGATATCGATGAGAGATACGAGATGAATATTTTCGACTGAAAGCATCGAGCGAGGCATGGGTTTTATAGCCCGACGACTTCACTTCAACGGGACAGATTTTGTCCCCTCGTGTCAGCAGAAAATCGATTTCGTAGTTATGGTTACTGGATTCTTTAGGGAAAGTGTAGTAATACAGTTCGTTGCCTGCCGCCTGAAACATTTGAGCGATAACATTTTCATAAACATACCCCAAATCGGCGCTTAATTTATCGTTCAATAGCTTGATATATAGCTTATTATCGGTATAATCCCGATCAAAAAACGCCAAAGTGACAAACAGACCGGTGTCGCCTACATACATTTTGTATCGACGGACATCTTTATGCAAAGAAACAGCTTTTATCCTAAATCCCCAAATTTTTTCAGTGAAAAATGGTCGCTATCCCCAAATTTAATCTTATGAAACGGCGGAGTCGCGATTTATTTTTTCAGGATAGCTAATGCGGGAATGATACATCGTGAGTAATTTTTCGACGAAGATCGACTTTACCTTCGAGATGTCTTGAAATGTCAACGGCGCCTCCGACAACAGTCCGTCCTGGATTTGAGCATCGATAATTTTGTTCACCAGAGCCCTAATGGATGCTTCCGTGTATTCGCTCAAACTGCGAGAAGCCGCTTCCACCGAATCGGCCATCATCAGGATGGCGGTCTCTTTGGTTTGCGGATTGGGGCCCGGATAGGTAAACAAGCTCTCGTCTACCGGAATGTCGGGAAATTGATTGACAAAGGAATTATAAAAATATTTCGTTTTCCCCTTGCCGTGGTGTGTTCGGATAAAATCAATGATTTTTGTCGGCAAGTTATTTTTATTGGCAATTTTCACGCCTTCGTGGACATGATTGATGATAATTTGCGCACTCCGGTCAAAACTCAAATGATCATGCGGATTATTTGTTCCGCCCTGATTTTCGGTAAAATATGCCGGATTGAGCATCTTCCCGATGTCGTGATACAGCGCTCCCGTGCGGATCAGTTGCGGATTCGCGCCGATTTTCGATGCTGCGGCCGTGCCCAAAATGGATACTTGCAACGAATGTTGAAAAGTGCCCGGACAAGTTTCCGACAGGTCCCTGAGTATCTGCGAATTGATGTCCGACAACTCAACCAGTGTGACATTAGAGAGGTAGCCGAACAATTTTTCGATGATGTAAATCAAGATGTATGTAAACATCAGGAATATTACGTTTATCCCAAAATAGATAAACATTTTCCAGTTGATTTTAGCCCAGTCGCCTTCCTGAATCATGACAAGCGCTACATAAACGACAATGTATATCACCAGGACATAAAATGAACATTGAATCAGTTGCGCGCGTTTCGTCAAGTCTTTCAGTACAAAAATCACGACCATGCAGGTCATAAACTGCAGTAAAACAAATTCAAACGGGAACGGCACCATCAATGAACAGAGCAAGACAGTGATGCCATGCGTGGCCTGTGCGGTGCGCGAATCGAAGAACGTGCGGATGACAATCGGAATAATCGCAAACGGGATGATGTATACATTAAACAACTTCTGCTGAACACAAAATTCCGTCAACACCGTGAACAGCGTGATCAGACAAAGCATAAAAATAACATGCTTGCGTTGTTGATAGATATTCACCCTGAAATACGACAAATATAACAGATAACAGATGATCAGGCAGACTGTCAGGATGATGATGCCGAAAAACAATCCGCTTTGCTGTTGCACATTTCCTGTTCGAGTCTCTGAAATCTGCTTCATCGAAGAAAGTATATTGTAAGTCTCCGAATTGATGATTTCACCGCGGTCAACAATTTTTTCACCGGCTTGCACCATTTCTTTCGTGGGAGAAATTTTTTGCAATAATTCTTTTTTCACATTTTCCGATGTCTGGTCGTCGTATTTAAAGTTTTCGACCAGGTAGTTATTCAAGTCGCCGGATCGCAACAGGCTCACGTCAAGGTGTGGCGGACAATTTGTCAAGATGAAGGCGTATGCCGATTTCATGGTGTAGACATTGGTGACGGGATGATTTACCGCGACATTGTCTTCGATGACCATGAAGCTGTTGTAATGATTGTCCTGCAACAGATTGTAATCATTCACCGAAATAATACCTGAACGATAGAGTTGTTGCAACTGATATGACACATATTCCACAATAGATTCATCCCACAGAGTGCCGTAATCGGAACGAAAACGCGCTATTTGGCTTGCAGCAATCTCACCGTCTTCGCGAAAATAGGGACGAAAACCCAACAAGAGACTGTCGCGTTCTTTCTCCAATTCTGAAGTCGTTTTATAAACCGGAAAGTCGAAGGGAGCAGTAAGCAGCCCGTATTTCCATGGTTTACCCTGATTAAATGAATAACGAAAGCGTCCTTCCCTGGGGAATAAAATGACGACAATCAGAATGACTAAAACAAAATAAACATAATTCGGTATCCGAAATGATTTCATCTTCATAACTGAATTGGTATTGAATTTTCGCGAAAAGTAATAAAAAAAATAATAATTGTACTACTTTTGCGGAAATTTTCCCACTAAATTAAGAACAATATATGATATCACATCCAGTAAGAGTCAGGTTTGCTCCCAGTCCAACGGGGCCTTTACACATCGGAGGCGTCAGGACGGCATTATTTAATTACTTGTATGCAAAGAAAATGGGAGGAGATTTGATTCTTCGCATAGAAGATACCGATTCGCACCGGTTTGTTCCGGGAGCGGAAGAATACATTATCGAATCGTTCGACTGGCTCGGCATCCCATTCGACGAAGGCCCGCATTGTGGCGGGAAGCATGCACCTTATCGTCAATCCGAACGCAAAGAGATCTACAAAAAATATGCTTATGAATTGTGCAACAAGGGATTTGCATATTTCGCATTCGACACGACGGAAGCGTTAGAACAAAAGAGGACGGAAATTCAAAATTTCCAGTACGATGCATCTACCCGGATGACAATGACCAATTCGTTGACGCTGACTGCCCAAGAAACGCAACAATTGCTGGAATCGGGCGTCCCCTACGTCATTCGCATCAAGGTAGAACCGAACGAAGATATTGTCATCCATGATCTGATACGGGGGAAAGTCGTGATTAATTCTACGATCCTGGACGATAAAGTGCTTTTCAAATCGACCGACGGGCTGCCTACTTATCACCTGGCAAACATTGTCGACGATCATCTGATGGAAATTTCCCATGTTATCCGCGGCGAAGAATGGCTGCCTTCGGCGCCGTTGCATGTATTACTGTATCGCTATTTCGGATGGGAAATGCCGTGGTTTGCGCATTTGCCGCTGCTGTTAAAGCCGGAAGGCGCCGGCAAATTGAGTAAACGCGACGGCGATCGTTTGGGATTTCCGGTGTTTCCGCTGGAATGGAAAGATCCCAAAACCGGCGAAACCGCTTCCGGTTATCGTGAGTCAGGATATTTGCCCGAAGCGGTCGTAAACTTTTTGACGCTTCTCGGCTGGAACCCCGGTGATAACCGAGAACTGCTCTCCGTTGAGGATTCCATCGCCTTGTTTTCTTTTGACAATTGCAGTAAGAGCGGCGCAAAATTCGATTATAAAAAAGCGGAATGGTTCAATCACCAATACATTCAACTCAAACCGGACAGCGAAATTGTCCGGCTTTTTTCCGTCATCCTGAAAGAAAAGCATATTTCTGCACTTCCGGAAACCATTGAGCAGATTGTCGGCCTGGTCAAAGAACGCATCAATTTTATCAAAGATTTATGGGAACAAACTGCTTTTTTCTTTATTCCTCCGGAAAAATACGATGAAAAGGCTGTCGCCAAGCGTTGGAAACCCGATTCGGCGGCCTTACTGACCGAATTGTGCGGCGTACTGGAAAAAATTGCGGATTTTTCGGCTGAAAACACCGAAGAGATTGTAAAGCAATGGATTGAAGCAAAACAATATCCACTCGGCAATATCATGAATGTTTTTCGGTTGTCGCTGGTGGGAGAATTGAAAGGGCCTTCGATCTTCAATATCACAGAAATACTTGGGAAAGAAGAGGTCGTTCGTCGTGTTAGCAAAGCTATTGAAATTTTAAAATGATGATATATAACCTTGCTATCGGCGTTTACGCGCTCATTGCCCGTTTGATTTCTCCTTTTCACAAAAAAGCGGGATTGATGATTCGCGGGCAAAAACAGACTTTTAAGCGATTGCAAGAGCAGATAGATCCGCAATCGCAGTATATTTGGATTCATGCGGCTTCCTTGGGAGAATTTGAACAAGGCCGACCGTTGATAGAAAAAATCAAAGCCGACTATCCGGAATACAAGATCCTGTTGACTTTCTTTTCGCCTTCGGGATATGAGGTGCGGAAAAATTCTTCCGGCACAGACCTCGTGTGTTACCTCCCATTTGATTTTTCCCACAATGCACAGCGTTTTTTGAATCTGACGAATCCTGTGATGGCGATTTTCATCAAATACGAATTTTGGATGAATTATCTTTGTTCATTGCATAAACGCCGGATCCCCACTTACATTATTTCCGCGATTTTCCGACCCAAACAGGCATTTTTCAAATGGTACGGCACCGTTTATCGTTCGGTGTTGAAGCATTTCGACTGGCTGTTTGTGCAGGATGATTCATCGTTGCATTTATTGGCCGATTACGGAATTACCAACGCCAGTGTCTCCGGAGATACCCGTTTTGATCGCGTAATGGAAATCTATAACCATCGAAAATCTTTCCCGTTGCTGGAGCGCTATTCTGAAGAACAAACGAATCCACGCAACCGCATTTTGGTCGCCGGTAGTACCTGGCCGAAAGACGAAGAACTGATTATTCCCTATTTCAATACCCATCCGGAAATCAAACTCATTATTGCGCCGCATGAAATCAATGATACGCATCTGGAATCGATAATTTCCCGATTAAAACGGCCATTTATCCTGTATTCCAACATAGCGGAAAAAACAGAACCGCTCGATGCAGACTGCATCATCGTGGACTGTTACGGCATATTGTCTTCCATTTACCGATACGCAAATATCGCTTATGTAGGCGGCGGATTTGGCTGCGGTATCCACAATATATTGGAAGCGGCCGTATACAATATTCCGGTGTTGTTTGGGCCAAATCATCGGAAATTTCGAGAGGCTTCGGATTTGATGGCTTGCGAAGGCGGTTTTTCCGTTGAAAACGGGGATTTTTTTGAGATGAAGATGAATGAATTGTTGAGTCAACGAGAAGCATTTCTCACGGCCGGGAAGCAAGCCGGCGATTACGTGCGACGGAATGTCGGTGCGACGGAATTAATTATGAAAAAAATATTTGATCATGCCTGACACAATATCTGAAATAAAAAGAAGACGAACATTCGCAATCATCAGTCATCCGGATGCCGGAAAAACAACTTTGACCGAGAAATTGTTGCTTTTTGGAGGCGCTATCCACGTAGCCGGAGCGGTAAAATCAAATAAAATACGGAAAACTGCCACTTCCGACTGGATGGAAATCGAAAAACAGCGTGGAATTTCCGTGGCTACCTCCGTCATGGGTTTCGATTACGAAGACTATAAAATCAACATCCTGGATACGCCCGGCCATCAGGATTTTGCGGAAGATACTTATCGTACGCTGACGGCAGCCGACAGTGTAATTATTGTTGTGGACATTGCAAAAGGAGTGGAAGTTCAAACCCGCAAACTGATGGAAGTCTGCCGAATGCGGAAAACCCCCGTGATCGTGTTTGTCAATAAGATGGATCGCGACGGAAAAGATCCTTTTGATCTGCTCGATGAATTGGAACGAGAATTGAAAATCCAGGTTCGGCCGCTCAGTTGGCCGATCGACCAGGGAAGCGCGTTCAAAGGCGTGTATAATATCTATCAAGAAAAACTGGATCTGTATACGCCAAGCAAACAACATGTCACCGAATCCATCGAATTTCAAGACCTCAATAATCCGGAATTGGAAGCGCATATTGGTGATCCGTTGGCCAAAAAACTACGCACCGACCTGGAACTGATAGCCGGCGTATATCCGGAATTGAATGTCGAAAGCTATCTGGAGGGGAATGTCGCACCCGTATTTTTCGGATCTGCATTGAATAATTTTGGCGTCAAAGAATTGCTTGACTGCTTTGTCCGCATTGCACCGTCGCCCCGTCCTGTTCAGGCGGAAGAGCGCCTTGTTTACCCGGAAAAAGACGCTTTTTCCGGTTTTATCTTTAAGATTCATGCCAATATGGATCCGAATCATCGGAGCTGTATCGCTTTTCTGAAGATCTGTTCCGGCAAATTCGAACGAAATCAATACTATAAGCATGTCCGTTTCGACAAAATGCTGCGGTTTTCTTCACCGACGGCATTCATGGCTCAAAAGAAAGAAACAATCGACGAAGCATTTGCCGGCGACATCGTCGGATTGCCAGACACAGGGAATTTCAAGATCGGCGATACGCTGACTATGGGTGAAGAATTGCATTTCAAAGGCTTGCCTCACTTCTCCCCGGAAATGTTTAAATACATTGAGAACGCCGATCCGATGAAATCCAAGCAATTGGCAAAAGGGATCGACCAATTGATGGACGAAGGCGTCGCCCAGCTGTTTACCCATCAATTCAACGGGAAAAAGATCATCGGAACCGTCGGGCAGCTGCAGTTTGAGGTGATCCAATATCGCTTGGCGCATGAATATGGCGCCCAATGTAATTGGGACGCTATCAGCTTGTACAAAGCCTGTTGGATTGAAAGCGATTCCCCTGAAGAGCTTGAAAATTTCAAGCGGCGAAAATTCCAGTACATGGCTTTCGACAAAGAAGGCCGCGATGTCTTTTTGGCCGATTCAGCGTACGTACTTCAGATGGCACAACAAGACTTCAAGGGAATACGATTCCATTTCAACTCCGAATTTTAATTTTTCACCACTTCGACCCAACCGGCCTTTGTCCTGCCGTGTGCTTGCGGATCATACATCGCCTCACACTGAACTGCGGGGAGGATGAATCGTCCGACATAACTCGCCCTCAGGCGGACATGGAATGTCTTGACCGTATAGCGGCCAAGATCAAAATAGGTAAATATCCGGTCATCACGAATATCTTGATATGAGAAATCGTGTTTGGCAGGATTGAGGTTTTCTTCTCCTCCCTGCATCATCCGTTCGTTATAAATTTCCCATCCCGAAGGAATAATCTGAGTCAATGCCAGGTCTGTATAATCGGTTATTCCACTTGTATTTAGCACTTTTATTTCGGCAAGAAAATCGGTTCCTTGCTTCAGAGCAGTCACATTTATCGGCAATCCTTTTAAATCTGTATAAGAGACTTCCAATTTCAGGTTGTTGCTGACTGCGGATGTCGTATCGACAAGCGGCCTGGACTTGGATACCATGGAGATAAATAATTCTCCGGTGCCGATATTCTTGATTTTCACCGTTCCCGCCAGCGCATCTGCCGAAATATCCATCTGATAGACCGGTCTTGCAGTCTGGATTTTCTGCTGAGCTTTTCCGTTTAATGACCATTCCAGTTCGATCATCCCCTTGTTGGCTTTTCCGGCAAATTCTCCCATTGCAATCAGCGAATAAGCCGTCGATTGTGTATCGAAATAATAATTCGAGGAAAGGATTTTGGAAACCCGTTGCGCTTGCTCAAATGCCTTTTGCGTGTTTTCCAACAAAACCATGGTTTCGAGGATCATGGCCTCATCGCGCCATGACGAACCGTAAGTATCGCTTCCCGAATAGGATTGAATCGTCGACTCGATATTAAATACCAGATCATTCGCTATATTTTTTTGGCCGTCCAACGCGTAAGCCGCAGCCAAACGCCATTTCGCCTGAATCGACAATCCTTCCAATTCTTTCAGCCGATTCATCGCGCCACGTTCGGGAGCCCCGGCAATTACCAAAGTATACAGCCGATAGGCTTGCTGCAGATCTTCCTGATAATACAAATAACGTGTTCCACGCGATGCAGCTTCATATTGCCAGTTCAAGACGGCCGCACGTTGCGATTGTTTCCAGCGATTCAAGACATTTTCATTGACATCATAGCCTTTTTTCCGCGCTTCGTATAGAAAGTGCCCCACATACGAATTGATCCAGGGATGAAAATCCGTCTGCCCCGGCCAGTATGCAAACGACCCGTTTTGCAATTGTCGCCCGTACAACTGCCGGATGGCTTCACGGATATTTTTATTGATTGACTCTTTTTCTTTTTCGGTCAAATCCCTGAATTGCTCGATGAAGAGCAATGGAAATGCTTTCGAAGTCAATTGTTCGGAACAACAATGCGTATAATCATTCAGATAATCGAATCGACGACTCAAATTCACGGACGGAATGCGCGCCGCTTCCATTTTCACCCAATTTTCCGGCGATTTTTCACTCAATGAATAAGTGAACGTCTTTTCTTGGGAAGCCCCGATCAATTGGGCGGTTTCTTGTATCACTGCGGGATTCGGATTGCGCACCTGGATTTCCACTTCTTCCGACACCGATTCTGCACCGCTTGTCGCAGTGATCTTGATCGTCTCTACGCCGGGCTGTTCTCCTGCTTTCAGTGAAAAATAGGCCATTTGATCGCCAATTTGGCTAAATGTTACTGATTTGTTGGAGGCATCGGTTACTTTCGACAATCCGGAAGTCTCAACTTTGACGGACACTGTTTTCACCGTATTTTCCATCGCGAACACATTCACAGGGAGCAAAATTTCTTCCCCTACGCTCATCACCCGCGGCAACGACGACAAGATCATCACCGGATTTTTCACCGGAACCGTCTTTTCGGCATTTCCATAAGCGCCGTCTTGTTCCGCAATCACCATCGTACGAACGGACCCGACATAAGGCGGTAATTGAATTTTATGGGTTCCTGTTTCACCTTTCTTGATGGCGAAGGGACCGATAAACTTGACTACGGGTTTAAACCGATTCGCCTGTTCGTTCATGGGTTTCAATGTTTCGTCTCCTCCGATGCTAAACAAGGGTGCAAACTTGCTCCCGTAAGCGCCTATCACATAATCGTAGATATCCCAAGTGCGGATCCCCAACGCTTCGCGGGTATAAAATTCATTCCAAGGATCCGGCGTTTTGAATGCCGTCAAATCTAAAAGTCCTTCATCAACCACGGCGATGGTATAAGTCATCGGTCTGCCGGTTTTTTCTTTTATCTTCACCACAAATTCATTCTCCGGTCGCAGTACTTCCGGCATCGCAATTTCAGGATACAATTTTGAATTTTGATTATTTACCATCACGGGAATGACGCCATACATCCTGATAGGCAGATCATTTACTGTCTGTGCATGCGGTTGAATCAAACTTACATGGATGTAAAAATTGGGCGCCATGGCTTCAGTAATTTTGAATCGGTATTGTGTGTCGCCGGTATCCGCGACAGGCACCCAACGACGTTCCAGAACGGAAGTCCCATTTTCGAAGGCGACCAAAGCCTTGGCATTTTTCGCTGCCGCCGGGATGATCAGCACTGCTTCGTCTCCAATCTCGTAGGACTTCTTGTCTGTCGAAAACGAAAGCATTGAAATCCCGTTTGGATCTTTTCGCGTCGCACGGCCCCTCCATGTCGGCCAATCTACATAAATCACCTGACCTGAAGCATGTCCGCTTACGTTGTCTTTGACATAAACCAGATAACGTCCCCATTCCGGATAGTTTATTCGGAATTTCACCTGTGCTTTTCCGCCTTTGGTAGTTATATTATCAGAAATCACGGGGCTTATCCAAGTACTGTTCACATACGAATCCAGCGATTCACGGTTACTTTCCCACCACCAGCTCCAGTGAAGTTTGTAGACACGATAGCTCAAGTTGCTTCTATCGATCGTTTTTCCGTCCCCATTCAAGGTGACAACATCAAAAATATAGTCCTGATCCGTTTCAAAATAATCGGATTTTTCTATGCCTCGGAAATTGATTCCAACATAGCTCGAATAGGGAGAGTAAGGAATATTTTGAACAAAAGTGCTGGCATCGCCTCCGGGCTCAAACACACGACTGACGAAAGTCGCCTGCAACAATCCCGGAGCATTCTGCGCTTCGGGAAGTCGGATACCAAAATCGGCGTTTCCATCCGCATCCAGCCGTCCATTGAAAACTTCAATCTTGTCGACATAGAAGGAGGTTGCCGGATTGTTAAACACAAACTCTTTATATCCTTCAAATTGGGTATTTAATTTGGAAAGCGTCATTTCGACGGATGCGTCCAATTTGTTGGCAGTCGCTCCTGTAAGCCAAACGGAAGCCAATTTTGCTCGGACAGCTCCTTGCGCGACATCCAATTTTGTGCTCGGAATCGTCAGGTTGATTTTGAGCCTGTTTGGTTTGACGGCCTCAATCCGCAGCGCTTTATGAAATGAAGCGCCTCCCACCTTTGCATAAGCATTCCACAGTCCGGTAACGTCGTCGGGATCGGTCGGTATGTGAAATACATAAAATCCGTTCAGGCTCTCCGTAGCGGTTTGCTTGGCATAAAACTGTCCTTGTGGATTGTATATTTCGATGGAAACGGGATAAGTGTCGGGGATCATATTTAATTTGTCTTCCAGAATAAAACCGATATGCAAAGTATCGCCTGGGCGCCAAACGCCGCGTTCTCCGAAAATAAACCCTTTCATTCCTTTCTGGGTTTCCTTCCCGCCAATGTCAAAGCGGCTCAATGATTTCTCCTCTCCATTGACAAAACGGATGTATGCTTTTTGTTGCGCCGATTCCGCCACCAGTAAAAAAGGAGTCCCATCGGGCGTGATCTCCGCAAATCCATGCGCGTCGGTCTTGCCGGAGCCAATCGTCTGTAATTGGTAATTGTAAACCTTCACGTCGGCGTCTTTGATCGGATTCGTATCCAGAATATCACTGACAGTCACCCAGAGGCGATTGCCGCTATTCATTTTGGCGATCACCCCGATATTGGAAGCGATGACATTGCACGACGCTTTCACGTTCTGAGTTACCATGTAATAACTGGGCTTGGAAGGATCGTTGGTTTCCGACCAATTGTATTCTTCCCAATTCATATATTCCGACCAATCCTGATAATAGGCGGCGGGGGTATCCCAAACGGCTTCGTCTGCTTGCGAAATATTCCGGTTCAACGGAATTAAATTATTTTCAGCTTGCGACTGGCCGGAATCGTGGGCTTTTCGCGCCTGATTATAAAGCGAATATTCTTTTTTGAACGACAATTCGATCCGATAAATCGCTCCGGATTCCTGTTGCATGATATCGGCTAAATTGATGGAAAAATCATTCCATTTGTCTAGTTTTATCGATGGATCCGTGTCCAGATGAATTGTTTCTTTGTAAATCAATCGCCCGGCGCGCCTGATTTCATCGCCTGTCTGCAACGAATTTGTCTGGAGAAACATCAGAATATTGTTTTCAAAGATTTTGATGATTTTCAGGTCTACCGAATGAATATTGACCGATTTAAACGGCAAAATCAGGTTTTTCGAATCGGGAAGAATCGTCCTCCCGGATTGAATTTCGATCTTAGGATTGAGCGATCTTATATTCAGTATATAAGTCGAAGGGGCCGACAGCGACTTTTCCTGATAGTTCCGCAACTCTTTGGCAATATTCACCTGAATCTCGTGAATGGATGTCGTTTCAAAAAACAAACGCACCCGATTCCCTTCGATTTGTGAGACATAATTCGTTTCGGGAATTTCTATCAACCCTCTCAAGTCCTGCGATTTCGAAAGCGGATCGGAGAAGATGATTTCCGCGCCCACTTCCGGATCATTGATCATCTGGACTTTTAACGCCCTGAATGGTTCCAATGCCGGAATCAAAACCGAGCCCGTGGCGTCATTTTTGACGCCGATCAACCCGCCTTTTATCCGGATGTTCAAGCGTCGGTCTTCATACCCGCGTTTGATATGTTGTATTACCAGCCGAAAGGCGTCTTTCTCAGGTGCGGGTTCGATGTCCCATTCAAACGAACCGTCCGTCCGCAGCGGAGCTGGGAGTGTAGCATTCGATTTCACCTCAACAGCAACCATTTTCCGCACCTGCTCAAGATTGACTTTGTCGCTGAATCGGATTAAACCGCTTACAGACGCCATTTCGGGGGCCTCCGCCTCCACGCTGTAATCATCGAGTTCCAACCCGAAATTCAGCGGTATCACACGAAAAGAAAATGCGAATTGAGCGAATTTTTTCTCTACTTTCATCACCTTTCCCAAGTTAAATTTGGCATTGTAGAGCGTCCCTGACTGCAATTGTCCCGAATCGGGAACAAATTCGATGGTTTTACTGTTGATCCAATAAGACTTCCCTTTCAATGAAGGAGAAAATTCCAATAATTTTTCTTTCACTTCCGAATTTAATTCCAGAACCGGCAAGCTTTGAGTCAGTTCTATTTTTATCGTCGATCGGGAAGAAATGACCCCACCGGTATATCCTTCTATATAAGGAATAAAGTCGGAAGAAGGTGTGATTTCTTTATTTTGAGTACATGCCCCAAAAAAGCAACACGCTGAAAAAATCAACGAAAGATTTAACAAAAACGAAATGCGTCTTTTCATAAGTCAATTATTTTTAGATTGTAAAATTGTGAACAAATATATCGATAATTTATTTGATCTGCAATTGCACTCAAAAATATTTCGTGAGCGTCAATTCATTTATCCACTCAAGCAGCTATTTTTCAATTATAATGCTTACCTTTGCAAATTTGATTTTTCAAACAACAATAATAATGATGGGATATAACTTCAATGAGATTGAAAAAAAATGGCAAGCATATTGGAGAAATAACAAAATCTACCATGTGACGGAAACCCCTGATAAGGCCAAAATTTATGTTTTGGACATGTTTCCTTATCCTTCCGGAGCGGGATTGCATGTGGGGCATCCGTTGGGATATATCGCTTCCGATATTTATTCTCGCTATAAACGCCTTCAAGGATACAATGTGTTGCATCCGATGGGATATGATGCTTATGGTCTTCCGGCAGAACAATATGCGATCCAGACCGGTCAACATCCGGCGATTACCACCCTGAAGAACATTGAGCGCTACCGGAGCCAAATGGATAAAATCGGCTTCTGCTATGATTGGGATCGCGAAATCCGTACCTGTGAGCCGGACTATTATAAATGGACGCAATGGGCTTTCATTCGCATGTTTGAATCGTATTACAGCTACGAGGTTCAACAAGCCCGCCCGATCTCGGAATTAATCGCTACATTTGAGCAACAAGGGACACAAAACCTGAATCTCGCCTGTACCGAATCGCTGACTTTTACTGCTGAAGAATGGAATGTTAAAACTGAGAAAGAAAAACAAGCGATATTAATGAATTACCGCATCGCATATCTTGCCGATACGATGGTCAACTGGTGTCCCGCATTGGGGACGGTGCTGGCCAACGACGAAGTCAGTGAAGGCATATCCATCCGCGGCGGTTATCCGGTCGAACAACGCAAGATGCGGCAATGGAGTTTACGCGTTTCCGCTTATGCACAACGTTTGCTCGACGGCTTGAATGTCATTGACTGGACGGAATCGCTGAAAGAAACCCAACGAAACTGGATCGGGCGGAGCGAGGGCGCTGAAATACTGTTCAAAGTGAAAGCGCTGGATTACGAATTTCCGGTTTTTACTACCCGTGCAGATACCCTGTTCGGCGTCACTTTTATGGTGCTTGCGCCTGAAAGCGATTTGGTGCCGTTACTTACCACCGAAGCGCAACGCGAAGCCGTACAGAAATACCTGGATAAAACAAAAAAACGTACAGAGCGCGAACGCATTGCCGACCGCAAAGTGACAGGCGTTTTCAGCGGTTCTTATGCTGTCAATCCGGTAAACGGGACGGAAATTCCTGTCTGGATCTCCGATTATGTCTTGGCCGGATATGGTACAGGCGCCATCATGGCTGTGCCGGCGCATGACAGCCGTGACTACGCTTTTGCCAAACATTTCCACCTCCCGATCATTCCGCTCATCGAAGGCGCTGATGTCAGCAACGAAAGTTTTGACGCCAAAGAAGGAATGATGGTCAATTCCGGATTCTTGAATGGCCTTACCGTCAAAGAAGCGATTCAAAAAGCAAAAGAATACATTGCAGAACAGCATCTTGGACACGTGAAGGTCAACTACCGTCTCCGCGATGCCATTTTCAGTCGACAACGCTATTGGGGAGAACCTTTCCCGATTTATTACAAAGACGGGATGCCTTATCCTGTCGCTCTGGAAGACCTGCCAATCAAGCTGCCCGAAATAGACAAATTCTTACCTACCGAAAGCGGAGAGCCTCCGCTGGGAAGAGCCAAAGACTGGATATATGAAGAAAACGGCGTAAAATATCCGTTGGAACTGGCCACGATGCCGGGTTTCGCAGGTTCTTCCGCCTATTATCTGCGTTACGAAGATCCTTGCAACGATAAAGCCTTGGTTTCAAGCGAAGCCAACCGGTACTGGCGAAATGTAGACCTCTATATCGGCGGGACGGAACACGCTACCGGCCATTTGATTTACAGCCGGTTTTGGAATAAATTCCTGTTCGACTTGGGCATCGTCTGCGAAGATGAACCGTTCAAAAGATTGATCAATCAAGGAATGATTCAAGGACGTTCAAATTTTGTTTACCGGATAAAAGACACCAATACATTTGTTTCGTTCAATTTGAGAGCACAATACGAAGTGACTCCGATTCATGTGGATGTCAATATAGTCAGTAATGACGTGCTGGATATTGAAAAATTCCGTGCATGGAATCCCGAATACAAAAATGCCGAATTTATCCTTGAAAGCGGGAAATACATCTGTGGATGGGCGGTCGAAAAGATGTCGAAATCCATGTATAATGTTGTTAATCCCGATGACATTGTCGAAAAATACGGCGCCGACACCTTGCGGCTGTATGAGATGTTCCTGGGGCCGTTGGAGCAGTCAAAACCCTGGGATACAAACGGAATTGATGGGGTTCATCGATTTTTACGAAAACTTTGGAATTTATTCTATAAAAACGACAATCTGTGTGTCTGCGAGACATCGCCCAACCTCGAAGAATTGAAATCCATCCATAAGCTCATCAAGAAAGTGAGTTATGATATCGAACATTTTTCTTTCAATACTTCGGTTGCGGCATTCATGATCTGCGTCAACGAGTTAACAGGCTTGCAATGTAATAAAAAAGCCGTCTTGAGCGATTTGATTGTTGTGCTTGCTCCTTTTGCACCGCATATCGCAGAAGAATTGTGGCACGCTCTCGGTAATACAACAACTGTTTGCGATGCCCGATTTCCTGATTTTGACGAAAAATACCTCAAAGAATCGCATGTTGTTTACACGGTTTCGTTCAACGGCAAAGCCCGTTTTACAATAGAACTTCCTGTAAACACAGCGGCTCCCGACGTTGAAAAAGCGGTATTAAACCATCAAAATTCTCAGAAATGGCTGGAAGGAAACACGATAAGGAAAGTGATCGTCGTGCCGAACAAAATTGTGAATATTGTTGTCGGATAAATGAGGGCTATGCCGGGGCGGAGATGAAGAAGATGATCCCTACGATGGAAAGAACCATCACGGTAATCCCCACAATCCGGTTCATGATCCATAAACCTCTAAGGTTAAAGTTCTTTCGCAGTTTTCCGATCAATGTCGTAATCAAAAACCACCAAGACAATGCGCCCAATGCAACGGCACACAAGCCCAAGATCATTGAAAACAGTTTTTCCTCGACAGAAATAAAATTGAATCGTGCAAATAATGCGATAAATAAAAAAATAATAAACGGATTGGACAAGGTAAGCAAAAATGAAGTCGCAATATCCTGATGGTAGGTGACATTTCCGCTTTCAGATTGTTTTCTGAGACTCTTGGAAGGATTGGAATGGTAGATATAATAACCGAAAATCAACAACAAAAGGCTTCCGATAATTTGTAAGATGGATTGGTTATGTTCGACAAAATCAATGACAAATCCCATCCCCAAACAAGTGATTGTGGCATAAATGATATCGGACATGGTGGCGCCCACACCGGAAAAAAAACCATGCCAACGACCCTTATTTAATGTTCGTTGTATGCACAGCAATCCGATCGGCCCCATGGGTGCAGATACCAAGACACCGATAATAAACCCTTTGTATAAAATACCTATCATACTACAAAGATACAAAAAAAAAGAACAGGCCGCGCATAAACCCAAGACGCAGGCCTATTCTTTATCTATTCAACTGTCGAATGTCATTTTTTTTTCCGAAGTCTTAAAGCGCATTGATTTCTTGCAGCACAGAATTGGTCTTACGGACAGCATCCGCACTCTTTTCAAATAACGCTTTTTCTTCGCTATCCAATTCCAGTTCCACAATCTTGTCGATGCCGTTTGCTCCCAAGACGACCGGAACGCCGATACAGATGTTTTTTTGTCCATATTCGCCGTCGAGGTACACACAGCAAGGAATCAGGCGTTTGTAATCGCAAACGATGGATTCGGCCACATAAGCTCCGGCAGCGCCAGGAGCATACCAGGCAGATGTGCCCAGCAAGCCCGTCAGGGTGGCGCCTCCAACCATGGTGTCGGCGACCACTTTATTCAACTTATCGGCATCCAGGAGTTTTGAAACGGGAATCCCCTTGTAGGTAGCCAGCCGCTTCAAAGGAATCATCGTCGTATCGCCATGCCCGCCGATGACAGTACCCTCAATTTGCGCCGGATTGACATTCAATGCCTGGCTCAGGTAGTATTGGAAACGCGAACTGTCGAGCGCTCCGCCCATGCCGATCACCCTGTTTTTGGGCAATCCCGTCGCTTTGATCGTCAGGTAAGTCATCGTATCCATCGGATTGGAGATAATGATAAAGATAGCGTTGGGCGAAAAGTCCAGGCAATTCTTCACAACACTTTTCACGATGTTGGCATTGACGCCAATCAATTCTTCGCGAGTCATTCCCGGTTTACGCGGGATTCCCGAGGTCACAATGATGACATCGGAATTTTTTGTTTTGGAATAATCGTTGGTGACTCCCACAACTTTGGTCTCGAATGTGGTGGTTTGGGCTGCCTGCATCATATCAATGGCTTTCCCTTCAGCTATTCCTTCTTTTACATCGAGCATCACCACTTCGCTCGCAATTTTATTGTATGCAAGTACGTTTGCACACGTTGCGCCTACATTCCCGGCGCCTACAACAGTTATTTTTGCCATAATTGAAACTATTTAAAAAATACTTTTTATTAATCGACTGCAAAATTACGACATCTTAACCAATAAAGAAACTTTTATCTGCTCTATTTTCTTTTCGTAAGTTTTTTCGAAAAAACTTAACTACCTCCCGTCTGAGATGGTGCCGACCGACGCCATCCAGAAGCGCAATTCTATTGTCGATGTACGTTGCCGCGACAACACCGGCAGGCAATTTCTCGTCGATATGCAGATGTACTGGACGGAAGGGTTTGTCAAACGTTTCACACGATGCGAGAAAAGAAGATGCCCGGATCGTCAATCTTACCGAGGACGAAGTAACAAAATATGGACAAATTAACACTGCGTATTTGCAAAAAAAACTTAATTGAAACCGCTCTTTTTGCCGTATCGCAACAAAAACATTACTTTTGCAGTGTCATTATATGAAACGAGCATGATTTAACAAATATCCAAGTTGACGACAATAATGACATGCGAGTTCCATACGACCTTAAAAAAACAAATTATTGACGTATGAAATTGTTTTTATGAAGAGTAAACAAACACTCTGGATTGTAATCATTGTTGTGTTGGCGCTGATTATCGGTGTTGCTGTTTTTTTTATTTTACAGCAAAGAGAACAGATGAATCTGCTGATTCGGCAATCGGAATTGGATAAGGAAGAATTGCTCGATGAGTATAATGAATTATCCTCTAATTATGAAAATTATAAAATTTCTATCAACAACGATTCGCTCGTAAGTAAATTAGAGAGCGAACAGATCAAAGTGCAACGCTTACAAGAAGAACTCCGCACCATCAAAGCTACCAATGTAGTCAGAATCAACGAACTGAAAAAGGAATTGGAAACATTACGGAAAATATTGCGTAATTATGTCCAACAAATTGATTCACTCAACCGAATCAACGAACAGCTTGTTGTCGAAAACAAACAGGTGAACGCCAAATACCGAGCGGCAACACAAATCGTTTCCCAACTGACCAAAGACAACGAACAGCTGGCAGAAACCGTGACCCTGGCCTCCAGGCTGGATGCAGGCAACATCGTTATTACTCCGATTACCAACAAAGGAAAAGTGACTGACCAGATCAAAAAAATGGACCAACTCGCCATCAGTTTCACCATCAATAAAAACATCACCGCCCCAACGGGAGAAAAAATGATTTATCTCCGTATTCAAAAGCCGGACGACGATATCCTGATTAAAAACCGTGGCGATGTCTTCCAATACGAAAACAAAGAAATCAATTATTCGATCAAAAAAATGATCGAATATGCCGGAGAAGAACTGCTCGTCTCTATGTATTGGAAAATCGAAGAATACTTATCTCCAGGAACTTACCGCGTCGACATTTTTGCCGATGGACACCGAATCGGATCGCAATCTTTTAAATTGAATAAATAATGAAACATCAACTATCTCTAAAAATCCGGGGCTATCGTTTTAAACGATTCTGCCGGAAAGCCTACAGCGTATTCAACAGTATGCACAAAATCGTCAGTATCGGCGTGGTGAACGCTGCGGTATTGACTTTCGCCCATACTACGCAAGCTTCAGTTTCGAATGTCCTGACAACCGCCCGCGATTCCATCCCCGAACAAGAACTGGAGGAGGTGATTGTCACCGCGTCGCGCATTGATCTGGCTACCAATCAAGCGGCAAACCTGGTGACGGTGATAACGAAAGAAGAAATTGAGCAGTCGCCGGCCAAAAGCGTACAAGACCTGCTCAACTATCTCCCCACAATCGACATCCAACAACGAGGCGCCTTCGGCATACAGGCAGACGTCTCCCTCCGAGGCGGTTCATTCGACCAAACAGCTTTCCTTCTCAACGGAATGAACCTGTCAAACCCTCAAACCGGACATTACAGCCTCGACATCCCAGTCAATCTTTCCGACATCGAACGAATCGAAATCATCCACGGCCCGGCCTCCCTGGCTTACGGAGCCAACGCACTGTCAGGCGGCATCAATATTATTACAAAAAAGAAACAGGAGTCGGCTTTTTCAGCTTCTCTGGAAGGCGGATCTCACGATATGTTAAATGTCGAGACAAGCGGATCGCTCCCACTAGGGAATATTTCCAATCGGCTATCGTTGGGTTATAAGACTTCCAACGGATATATTGCCGACAGCGATTACGATATCTACGGTGCATCGTGGCAATCCGGATTCCAGTCCGGCGAATCTAAAATGAACATCCAATTGGGATATAACAACAAAAACTACGGAGCCAACACGTTTTATTCCCCAAAATACCCACACCAATACGAAGAAACAAGTTCTTATTTCGTTGGAATCAACGGCGAAACAGGAACGAAATTAAAAATCATTCCGCGACTTTACTGGAATCGCCACGACGATTGTTTCCAATTGAACAGGGGAGAAGTATCGCCGATTCCATATAATTATCACCGCAGCGATGTGTTCGGCATAGCCGTCAATATGCAGTACAGCTGGAATACCGGAATTACGAGCGTCGGCGCCGATCTGCGCAATGAAGGCATTTTAAGCAGCGTATTAGGTAAACCGATGCTTCAGCCGGAGGGGCATTACAGCTATTCAGACAATCGAACGGATATCAACTATTTTCTGGAGCATGACATTTTACTCAGCGATTTCAGTCTTTCCTTCGGAATACTCGCTCATCGTAATTCTGCGCTGGTCAGCGAACAATTCGGGGTTTTCCCAGTCGCGAATATCGCTTACCGCATCACACCGAGCTGGAAAATATATGCCGCCTGGAAAAATGCCACCCGGATGCCGACTTTTACAGATTTGTTTTACAATACTGTCACACATGCAGGCAACCCAAACCTGCTGCCGGAAAAATCAACGTCCATGGAATTGGGATTGAAATATACCACCGACTTTGTGCATCTTTTTGTCACCGGCTATTATATGAACGGCACAAACCTGATCGATTGGGCATTCAATGAATCAACACAGAAATGGCAATCCCAAAACTTGGGAAAAATCCACAAAACGGGAATCGAATCGGAAGCCACCTTCTACCTGCGGAAATTGGCGCCGAAATTGCATAATACGGTCTTGAAATTGGGGTTGACCCATTTATCTCAAAAATCCGATGAATCGGGCAAAATGATCTCTGCTTATGTGTTGAACTATTTACGGAATAAGTTTACGGCGCAGTTGTCGCACCCCGTATATAAGACCTTGACTGCTGCCTGGAATTTCCGTTGGCAGGATCGTGAAGGGGTTTTTGAAAAATATACCGGCGGAATTTTGGTTGGCGAAGCGCCTTATCCTGCATATTCCGTTTTGGATTTTAAACTGATTTACCCTTTCCGCGCATTTAAATTCCACCTCAGTGTAAACAATGTTTTCAATACGGTGTATTACGATCTGGGAAATCTTCCGCAACCGGGATTTTGGCTCAATGTCGGAGTGGGATATGCGCTGTGATGCCGGAATAACAAAAATAATTTGATATAATCATATTAATTCATTACTTTTGCACTCAATTTTTTAAAAATCAAAAAGCAGGGTTTTGCCTTGTAATAAACGAGAAACGAAATATATGAGTAAAAAGTTCGCTGAATATACACAGTTCGATCTTTCGGAAATCAATAAAAATATATTGAAACGATGGGATGATTTAGCTGTTTTCTCGAAAAGTCTTGAAATCCGGAAAGATGCGCCGCCTTTTGTTTTCTATGAAGGGCCGCCTTCTGCAAATGGTATGCCCGGCATTCATCACGTGATCGCTCGTTCAATCAAAGATATTTTTTGTCGTTACAAGACGATGAAAGGATATTTGGTAAACCGCAAAGCCGGATGGGATACGCATGGGCTGCCGGTCGAATTGGGCGTGGAAAAATCGCTCGGCATAACCAAAGAAGACATCGGTAAAAAAATTTCGGTCGAAGAATACAACGCCGCCTGCCGCCGCGATGTGATGAAATTTACCCGCGAATGGGAAGACTTGACACGCCGCATGGGGTATTGGGTTGACATGAACAACCCTTATATCACGTACGATAATCGTTATATCGAAACCCTCTGGTGGTTGTTGAAAGAACTTTACAAGAAAGACTTATTATACAAGGGATATACGATTCAACCGTATTCGCCCGCTGCAGGAACGGGACTGAGCACGCACGAATTGAATCAGCCGGGTTGTTATCGCGATGTGAAAGATACCACCTGTACCGCGCAATTCAAAATCCTCAATCCGATGCCTGAAATGAATCGCTTCGGAGAAGCATTCTTCCTCGCATGGACTACCACGCCGTGGACATTGCCTTCCAATACGGCGCTCGCTGTCGGTGCAAACATCGATTATGTCGCCGTTCAGACGTTTAATCCCTACCTCGGCAGACCGATGACGGCAGTGCTCGCCAAAGAATTGGTCCCCGTATATTTCAACGAAAAAGCGTCCGGATTGAATCTGGACGATTTTTCTCCCGGCAACAAACTGATCCCGTTCAAAATTGTCGCTTCCTGGAAAGGATCGGAACTCGCTGACATGGAATACGAACAACTTATTCCATGGATTCAACCAGAAGAAGGCGCTTTTCGAGTGATCGTCGGCGATTTTGTCACCACTTCCGAAGGAACCGGAATCGTACATATCGCTCCTACTTTCGGAGCGGACGACGACCGTGCAGCCAAAGCTAACAATGTGCCGCCATTGATGCTCATCGATAAAGAAGGCGCACGCAGGCCGATGGTAGACCTGACCGGGAAATTTTATTCCTTAAACGATTTGGATCAAGATTTTCTGAAAGAGAATGTGAATGTCGCCCTGTACGCCGAATTTTCGGGCCGTTATGTTAAAAATGCTTACGATGAGCGTTTGTCGGAAAACGACCCAACGCTGGATATCGATCTCTGTGTGATGCTGAAACAACAAAACCGCGCTTTCAGGATCGAAAAACATGTCCACAGCTATCCGCATTGCTGGCGCACCGATAAACCCGTATTGTATTATCCACTAGACAGTTGGTTTATCCGCACTACCGCCTGCCGCGACCGAATGATCGCCCTCAACGACACCATCAACTGGAAGCCGCAATCGACCGGCACCGGCCGTTTCGGTAAATGGCTCGAAAACTTGCAGGACTGGAACCTGTCACGCTCACGCTATTGGGGAACTCCGCTTCCCATCTGGCGTACAGACGATGGCCTGGAAGAAAAATGTATCGGCTCGCTGGAAGAATTGTTTGCAGAAATCGACAAAGCACTCGACGCGGGAGTAATGAAAAACAATCCATTCCCCAACTTCAAAGTTGGAGATTATTCGGATGAAAACTACGATGTTAAGAACATCGATCTGCATCGCCCTTACGTTGACAACATCATTCTGGTTTCCGAATCGGGCAAACCGATGCGGCGCGAAACCGACCTGATTGACGTGTGGTTCGACAGCGGCGCTATGCCTTATGCGCAGGTGCATTATCCTTTTTCTGAACTGCATTCTAAAATCAACGTTCCGACACAGTTTCCCGCCGACTTCATCGCCGAAGGCGTTGACCAGACGCGCGGCTGGTTTTTCACGCTTCACGCCATCGCCTCGATGGTTTTCGACAGCGTGGCGTACCGAAACGTTGTGTCCAATGGACTGGTGCTGGACAAAAACGGCAACAAGATGTCGAAACGGCTCGGCAATGCGGTTGACCCCTTCGCCGCTATCGAAAAATACGGTTCCGACGCATTGCGCTGGTATATGATTACCAACGCAAGCCCCTGGGACAATCTCAAATTCGATCCCGAAGGCGTGGAAGAAGTGCGCCGCAAATTCTTCGGAACACTCTACAATACTTACTCATTTTTCGCGCTTTACGCCAATGTTGACGGTTTCGACCCCGAAATGCCGCAAGTGCCGTTTGAGCAACGCCCTGAAATCGACCGCTGGATCCTGTCGGTTCTGAACTCGCTGATAAAGGACGTTGACGCTTATTTTTCCGATTATGAACCTACAAAAGCGGGACGTGCAATCGAAAATTTCGTCAATGAAAACCTCTCGAACTGGTATGTGCGCCTCAACCGGAAACGTTTCTGGGGAGGAACAATGGACCAAAATAAAAGTTCGGCCTACCAGACATTATATACTTGCCTGGTCACTGTCGCAAAACTGATGGCGCCAATCGCCCCGTTCTATGCCGACAGATTATATACGGATTTGGCGGTAGAAACGGTGCATGCACCGTCTGTACACCTTTCGGATTTTCCCGTCTGTAATGAAATCATGATTGACGATGCGCTGGAAGAACGGATGCACATTGCTCAGGAAATCTCTTCGTTGGTACTTGCATTGCGCCGTAAAGTGAACATCAAAGTACGGCAGCCGCTATCTGCCATCATGATTCCGGTAACAGATGCGCATCAAAAGGCAGCCATCGAAGCAGTCAGCGATTTGATTCGGAATGAAGTAAACATCAAGTCAATCAACTATTTGGACAATACCGACAACATTCTGGTAAAGAAAATCAAACCGGATTTTAAAAAGTTAGGGCCACGTTACGGCAAGATAATGAAAGATTTGGCCTTATCCATCGCCGAACTTCCTCAACAGCAGATTGCGGCATTGGAAAAAGACGGGAAAATCAACCTGCTTGTCCACGACCAACCTACGGAAATCACCTTGGATGATGTGGAAATCATCTCGGAAGACATCCCCGGCTGGCTGGTGGCAAACGAAGGGAAGCTGACCGTCGCGCTGGATATTACCGTCACCGACGATCTGCGCAAAGAAGGATTTGCCCGCGAACTGGTAAACCGTATCCAAAATATCCGAAAATCCAACGGTTACGAAATAACCGATAAGATAAACGTGACAATTCAACCAAACAGCCAGATCAATGAGGCTGTCAGCGAATACAGGGATTATATCGCCAACCAGGTTTTAGCGCAAAACATCGTGCTGGACAATCCCGTTAACGGTGTGGAATTGGACTTTGACGAATTTAAGTTATGCGTGAAAGTTGAAAAAACCGAATATAATTTGTAATCTGGAATAAATATACTACTTTTGAACACTTTATTCAATGTAGGCTATTTTTGAAAATATCCTAAATTAATAACAGAAAGGAGAACGTCATGAGTGAAAAAACAAGGTATTCGGATGCCGAATTAGATGAGTTTCGTGCCATCATTTTGGAAAAATTGGAAGCCGCCAAAAGAGATTATGATTTGTTAAAAGCGACTTTAATGAATTCTGATGGGAATGATGTTACGGATACTTCTCCAACATTCAAAGTCCTGGAAGAAGGCGCTGCCACATTATCGAAAGAAGAAGCCGGTCGTCTGGCGCAACGTCAGATGAAATTTATTCAAAGCCTGCAAGCGGCTTTAGTACGAATTGAAAATAAAACTTACGGCATTTGCAGGGAAACCGGCCGACTGATTCCTAAAGAACGGCTGCGCGCGGTGCCGCATGCCACGTTGAGTATTGAAGCTAAAACAGGTAAACGATAAATGAAATTTTCCAAAGGAGCTTGGGCCATTGGCGCAATCCTCTTCGTGCTGATTGCTGACCAGATTCTAAAAATCTACATCAAAACGCATTTGATGCTATTTGAAGAAATTCGTATCACCAAATGGTTTATCATTCGTTTTGTCGAAAATAACGGCATGGCAATGGGAATAGAAGTCATCGAGAAATCTTTCTTGTCGCTGTTTCGTATCATCGCTTCTTTCGCTATCGTATATTATTTATTCCGGATCGTCAAAAGAGATTTTAAATTGGGATACATCATCTGTATTTCCCTGATATTTGCCGGAGCGATCGGAAATATTATCGACTGCATATTTTATGGTGTTATCTTTGATCACAGCGGCTATTTCGGCGATAGCTACGGAAAAGTCGCCATGCTTTTCCCTCCCGACGGGGGCTACAGCACCTGGCTGCACGGGAAAGTGGTAGATATGTTTTATTTCCCTTTGTTTGAGACCGTTTGGCCATCATGGATCCCGTATGTTGGCGGCACACCGTTCATCTTTTTCAGCTATATTTTTAATGTAGCGGATGCGTCGATCAGCATTGGCGTCGCTCTTTTATTGCTTTTTTACAGAAAAACATTTTCTCTGAGTTTTGAAAAGAAAAAAATTGAAGCTTAAATCTCTCTTTATCGGATTATGCTGGGTTTTTATGCTTTCTGCCTGCGGCGATCGCCCTTCCTGGGTTCTGTCTGAAAATAAGATGGAAAGCCTGCTCTTCGATGTAAATCTGGCCGAAACGGAAGTAAACCTCAATTACACCGTTTACCGAAACGATACTTACAACAACAAACGCCAGGAATTGCTTGATGCTGTGTTGCGAAAACACAAAGTGACGCAACAACAGTTTGATACTTCGCTTGTTTGGTATAATGCTCATCTGGATAAATTCTTCAAAATTTATGAACGAATCGGTAAATCGTATACGAAATTATCCGATACGCTGCAAACTCAAATCACAGAAGATACCCAAAGGCTGACGGAACTTAACAGGGTGAATATCTGGCAAGGCCATGAAATCTATACCCTGCAATCGACCGGACAACCGGACAACACCTTCTCTTTCAGGATTGATTCGGTAGATTGGGAAAGAGGGGATCATTTTGAATTGGCTTTCGATGTGCTGGGGATCAATAAATCCATTCGTCCGGAAGTCGTTTTCTATGTTTCTTCCAACGACACGACCGTCTCGAACAAATGCGTGATTGAAATCAACGGATCGTTCTCCAGAATCGTCTATCCGAGGTCGTTGGCTGCCGGAACAGTATCCGGATTCATCCACATCCCAAAAAATCCGGCGAAAGGGATGCTAGTCCTTTCCAATTTCAAGATCTACCACAAGAAACCACTGGAATTTACCCGACAGAAACTCAAAGAAATACAGTCGAAAGAAAATCGGAAATTATTCAAGCAATCTTCATAACAATGCCAGTCATGAAAAAGATACTCATACTACTGCTGGCGATCGGACTTACACTTCCGGGAATACATGCCCAAAACGAAAACGAGCGCTATTTTATCATCAGCGGCGTGGTTAAAAATAAAGCAAACAAAAAGAAAATGGAATCCGTTTCCGTCACAATCACCGGCACCGGCATCGGTACTGTGACCAACGAGGACGGCGAATTTTCGTTAAAGATCAGTGAAACAACCCAAGCTACGAGCATCGAGTTTTCATTTGTGGGATTCTACAATAACCGCGTTTCCATCGATAAAAACGCGTTGAATCATGAAACTTATTTCATGACGCCCAAGCCGAAAAATCTGAAAGAAATCACCGTAGTTGGATGGACAGATCCGGCCAAACTGGTTTTGGAAGCCATCAAAAAGATCGAAGTGAACTACAGTCCAATCCCAAATCTGTTGACCGGATTTTATCGAGAAACCGCGCAGAAAAGAAAAAATTATATCAATATCGCAGAAGCTGTGATTCAAATCTATAAAACAAAATACACCGACGACATCTACCACGACCGCGTGCAAATCCAGAAAGGAAGAAAACTGCTTAGCGCGAAGGCGGGCGATACCCTCGCGGTCAAACTGCTGGGAGGCCCCAATTTGTCTCTCACCATTGACCTTGTAAAAAACAGAGAATTGTTGTTCAACATCGATAACCTGGATTACTACCGTTTCACCATGGAGGAAATGACACTCATCGACGACCGCCTTCATTTTGTCGTGTCTTTCGATCCGCAGGTCGTATTGCCGTATGCTTTATTTTACGGCAGGTTTTTTATCGATGCTCACTCATTGTCTTTTACCAGAGCGGAATTTAGCCTCGACATGAAAGACAAAAATAAAGCGACCGATCTGATCTTACGGCGAAAACCCGCAGGATTGCGCTTCAACCCGGAAGAAGTCGCCTTCGTTATTTCATACAAACAACGGGACAGCATTACTTATCTAAATTATGTGAGAAATGAAATAAGATTTAAATGCGACTGGAAAAAGCGGTTGTTCGCTACCAATTATACCATTGTCAGCGAAATGGTGGTCACCAACAACCAAACACACGACGCCGTCCCCATTCAACGCAAGGAAGGATTTGATATCCACAACTCCCTTAGCGACAAAGTAGGCAATTTCTACGACGACGATTTCTGGGGCGCCTACAATATCATCGAACCCTCCGAATCGCTGGAGTCGGCTGTGAATAAATTGAAAAAGGGTTATCGGTGAGTCTTTTGATCGAGAATATCAGCCACACCGTGGCGCAGGAACGGGCAATCCGGGACAAAACACTGAGCGCAATAATGATTAGCGCCATGGCGTTCATTTTCTTTTCTTTCAGTTGGCTAACTCTCACTGCGCAGCCCAAACAGGAGATACGTGCCGTGTGGTTGACGACGAATTATGCGCTGGATTGGCCGCGCCGTCCCATCCGGAATCAGCAAGATGTCGCGAAACAGCAGGAAGAATTGTGTCAGATTCTGGATCAATTAAAACAGGCGAATTTCAATATTGTCTTTTTTCAGACCCGGATTCGGGGAAATGTCGGCTATCCGTCCGCGATTGAGCCTTGGTCGCCGTTCATTGTCAATAATCCGAAAGTAATTGCAGAATACGATCCTTTGGCGTTTGTTATCGAGGCCTGCCACCGGCGCGGCCTGGAGTGTCATGCCTGGTTTGTGACTTATCCGATGGGGGCTGAAAAAATCAACAAACGGCCTAACAGTTCACAGTCGGTCGCAAAAAACAAACAGTTAATCAAAAAATACAACGGAGAATTGTATCTCGATCCGGGAAATCCTCAGACGAACACCTACCTGTTGACGCTCGTCCGAGAACTCGTTTCGCGGTACGACCTCGACGGATTTCATTTCGACTATATCCGCTATCCGGAACGCAACGGTCGCTCGGATTTTCCGGATCAGGATACCTATAAAAAATATGGAAACGGACAGACTCTCAGCGACTGGCGGCGCGAGAATATCAACCGGTTCGCATATATGGCATACGACACGATTAAAGCCATCAAGCCTTGGGTGCAAGTCAGCAGTTCTGTGCTTGGGATGTATCACAAAATTCCCGGAACAACCCAAAGCCATCTGACAGCCTATTCGGATGTTTTCCAAGATCCGGTCGACTGGCTGAAGCAGGGTAAACATGATCTGATTGTTCCGATGATGTATTATGCCGACGATCTATTTTTCCCTTTTGCGGACGACTGGACAAACAGCCTCCATTGCCGCTATGTCGCTCCCGGAATCGGGCTCTATCGCATGGACGACAATGAAGAAAATTGGGATGTACAAAAAGTGATTGATCAGATTGATTACACCCGTTCGATACCCGCGCAAGGCAATGTATACTACCGCACCCGGCACCTTACCGAAAACCGGAAAGGAATATTAAGCGCGATTAAAACGCGGTTTTATGCTTATCCGGCTCAACTGCCGCCGCTATCTTGGCTGGACAATGAGCCGCCTGCTATCCCTTCCAGACCGGATGTCGTGCAAAAAGACACTTCCCTGCATGTCAGTTGGGAAGTTCCCGATGACAAAGAACCGGGGTATTATAGCATCTATTGTTCCGAACATTTCCCCATAGATACAGAAAATCCTGAAAACCTGATTGCAACACGCATTCATGATACGGAATATTACTTGCCTCTGGATAAAACCAAAGAAAAGGGATTCTATTATTTGATCACCGCCAGCGATCGTTATCACAACGAAAGCCGGGGATCTGAGGTAGGATTCTTCTATATGGGATCTTTGGAAAAATAAGAAATCCCCGGATGAGCAAATTTCAAATTTATCGCGTATCTTTGCGAAATGAGTAATTACAAGATTCACTGAAAGTTTGAAATGGAAATTCCGATTCCCGACAGCATTGATTTATTTCATCCGGAACGCTACAATTTTGTTTTGAGGGTTCATCCGGCGCAGTTTTCGTTTGCCGTTTATGAGACGGGAAATGAAGACCCTTTCTTTTATTATGTATTGCCTACAACCCGCTCCTCCGATGTGTTTTCCAATTTCAAACAAGCTTTTTTCGACAATGCTTTTTTTGCTGCGACTTTCAAAAAAACCTATATCATCAACTGTGCCGACAAGTTCACTTTTGTCCCGGACTTGCTTTACGATGATGCTTCTCAACTGCAACTGATGCAGTTCAACCATGAACATACCGACGAGCAGCTGTTGGCGCAAACCCTACAACATCCCGAAATTGTCGTGTTGCATCAAATGCCGAAAGACATCTACCAATTCATCAACCGTTCGTTTGTCAATCCGCAATTCATCCACCATCTTGCTCCATTGATTCATTTTTTTCAGGAAAAGAGCCGACTGTCGGAGGTATTCCGGTTGGTGGTCAATTTGTATGAAAACGATTTGGATCTGTTGTGCTTCTCTCACGGAACCCTTATTCTAGGAAATCATTTCAAGGTAAGCAGGGTTCAGGAAGCGTTGTATTATGTGTTATTCGTTTGGAAACAACTGAAGATGGATCAGTCGAAAGACCTGCTTTATTGTTGCGGCACCCACGCCCTCAGGTCGGAACTGTTGCAGGGATTAGAACCGTTTATACGGATTATTGTCCCGATGGATCCGGTTATTCATACTGCTTTTTCGGGGAAAGACATCCCTTTTGAATTATTAAGTTTATTCGTATGCGGATTATAGGAGGACAATACAGAGGTCGGCGTTTTACCATCCCCGGCAATTTCAAAGCGCGCCCCACCACTGATTTTGCCAAAGAAAATATCTTCAATGTCATTGGTAATTTGATCGATTTGACCGATTCCACCGCACTGGATCTGTTTTCAGGTACCGGCAGCTTGGGGTTTGAATTGGTCTCGCGCGGATGCAAGCAGGTCGTTTGTGTAGAAAAAGACCGATTTCATCACGCTTTTATCTGTAAAGTGCGCGATGAATTGAAAATTGCAAAATCGATTTTGCCGATCAAAAGGGATGTTTTTACTTTTCTCGCCGCCTGCAAAGAGACTTACGACATCATTGTTGCCGATCCGCCTTATGCACTGAAGGAATTGGCTACGATTCCATCGCTGATTTTATCTAAGCGGTTATTGAACCCCGGTGGAATTTTCGTGATGGAACATCCCAAAGAATACGACTTTGCAGACCTCCCTTTTTTCCTCCAGCGCCGTGTTTACGGCGCCGTGAATTTCAGCATTTTTCTTTACCATTCCGATTGAAAAAGGCAGGATTTCGGGAAGGGCATTATTTCTTACCCTGATTTGCCACCGCGTCCATCAATTTCTTGATTTCTTCCGGATCGCCGAGGAAATAGTCTTTGATCAGGGTGCCGTTGTCTTCAAACTCAAAGACGTATGGCACTGCTGTCGGCAAATTCAAAGCGATGATGGCTTCGTTGGAGATATTTTTTAAGTATTTGATGATTCCGCGCAGGCTATTTCCATGTGCAGCTACGATGATTTCGTCGTACTGTTTCATCGAAGGAGCGATCACGTCTTTCCAGTAAGGCACGATTCGTTCGATCGTCTCCTTGAGCGACTCGGTCAATGGAATCTGGCTGTCTGACAATTCGTTATAGCGAATGTCCAGGCGCGGGCTTCTCGGGTCTTTGATATCGATTGGATCCGGAGCGATGTCATAACTTCTTCTCCAGATCAAGACTTGTTTCTCGCCGTATTGTTCCACGGTTTCGGCTTTATTCAGGCCTTGCAGCATGCCATAATGCTTTTCGTTCAACCTCCAGGTTTTTTCGACGGGGATCCAATCCAGATCCATGACATCCAATACCTGGTTTAAGGTCTTCACAGCTCGTTTCAGATAAGAAGTATAGGCTTTTCGGAAAGAGAATCCATTCTCGATCAATGTTTTCCCGGCTTTTTTGGCTTCTTCGACGCCTTTTTCCGACAAATCCACATCCGTCCAGCCCGTAAAACGGTTTTCTTTGTTCCAAACACTTTCTCCGTGACGGAGTAATACTACTTTTTTCATATTTTTGCTATTTAATTGATGTATGATTTCGCTAAATTATTTTCTATTGAACGGCAAAGATAGCATAAAAACTTCATAAAATAAATAGTTATTCTGATCATCTCACGATGAATTTTTCCACAGCTGTTTTTCCGTCGGACAGTTTCACTTTCACGAGATACACGCCTTGGGGCAGGGTGAGTTGCTTTTCAAAATGCGGCGCATGGTACGTTTCGGCAGAAAATTACAATTAATTTCGCTCTCACTTCCTACATTCTTAGATTTTTTTTAAGTTTGCATAAAAATATCATTTATTAAAAGCATGTAGTTATGAACAAACGATTTGTATTCATTTATTTATTCTTGTTTTTTGTCTCTATTGTTTCTGCGCAGCAAGAAGCGCGGTTATTGCGTTTTCCGACCATTCACGGAGATCAGATTGTATTTTCGTATGCCGGCGATTTGTATACGGTAGCTTCTCAAGGCGGCATCGCCCGCAAATTGACGAATGACGCCAATGGTTATGAAATGTTTGCCCGTTTTTCGCCCGACGGGAAGCAACTCGCTTTCACCGCGCAATACGACGGAAATACGGAAGTCTATCTGATGCCGTCGACCGGCGGAGAACCGGTGCGATTGACTTATACCGCCACGCTCGACCGCGACGATATTTCCGATAGAATGGGGCCAAATAACATTACCATGACATGGAAAGACAATGAACACATTCTTTTCCGATCGCGGATGGCGACATTCAACGACTTCAAAGGCAAATTGTACCTGATTTCCACGAAAGGCGGTTTGCCGGAAGAACTCCCATTGCCGGTCGGCGGCTTTTGTTCCTTTTCTCCGGATAAATCCCAATTGGCATACAACAGGGTGTTCCGCGAATTTCGTACCTGGAAATATTATGCAGGCGGAATGGCCGACGATATCTGGATTTATGATTTCAACTCCCGAACGGTCGAAAATATTACCAACAACCCACAACAGGATATTTTCCCGATGTGGGCGGGCAATTCGATCTATTTTCTGTCCGACCGTGATCGTACGATGAACCTGTTTTGTTATAATACCCAAACAAAACAGACGGAAAAAGTGACCGATTTCAAAGTATACGACATCAAATTCCCCAGCCTGGGAGACCAATACATTGTATTTGAGAACGGCGGATACCTCTACAAATTTGATTTGAACTCCCGAAAGACGGAAAAAGTGCCCGTTCAAATCGACGAAGATCACATCGGCGGACGAAAACAACTGAAAAATACGGCAGGAATGATTACCCGTGCGTCGGTTTCGCCCGATGGAAACAGGCTTTTGGTCAGTGCACGCGGTGATGTCTATACGGTGCCTGTCAAGTCGGGAATCACTCGAAACCTGACCGAGACTTCCGGAATCCACGAACGTGATGCACAATGGTCGCCCGATGGGAAATGGATCGCTTATATTTCCGATGAAACCGGAGAAGACGAGCTGTTTCTGCGGAGCCAAGACGGGCTGGACACGCCTGTCCAACTGACCAAAAACAGTGACACCTATAAATATGGATTCAACTGGTCGCCCGACAGCAAGAAAATACTTTGGAGCGACAAAATGCAACGATTGCGCTACCTCGACATCGACTCAAAAAAGATTACCGAAGTGGAGCAAACGATAGACGGCGAACTGCGCGATTTCAACTGGTCGCCCGACAGCCGGTGGATCACTTTTACCTTGCCCCGATTTAACACCACGTCGGTCGTCGTGATCTACAACCTGGAGACGCATGACAAACAAGTTGTTACGGACGAATGGTTCGATTCCAACAATCCGTCGTTCAGCAGCGACGGAAAATATTTGCTGTTCCAGTCTTCCCGAACGTTTTCACCGACTTACAGCAGCACGGAATGGAATCACAGTTACGGCAACATGAACAAACTGTATCTCGTGACATTGAAGAAAGCGACACCTTCGCCGTTTGCCTACCAGAACGATGAGGTGTCGGTCGTCAGCAACAATAAGGACGCTGCCGCGAAACCGGAGACAAAACCGGCTGCAAAGAAAAGCGACAGCAGAGACTCTACAGCAACAAACAAATCGAAGGTTGAGATTGATTTCGATGGAATCAAAGGCCGCTCGTTGGAATTGAATACGCCTGCCGGACATATCGGCTCTGCGTTTTGCATCGGCGAAACCGTTTACTATAACCGAGGCGGACGCGTCGGGTTCAATTTGTATTCTTTCAATCTGAAAGATCAAAAAGAGACGGAATTGAGCAATTATTCGTTGGCTGCAGCCACGGCGGATTATAAGAAACTGTTGCTTCGTTCGGGAAGAGACTATGCCGTGATCGACCTCCCCAGAGGAAAAGTTTCCATCGAGAAAACCGTCGATCTGCGAAACATGAAAGCCATGGTAGACCTCCACGCCGAATGGCGGCAAATTTTCAACGAATGTTGGCGACAAATGCGCGACTTCTTCTACGATCCGTCAATGCACGGTGTAGATTGGAAACAAATCCGCACAAAATACCAGGATCTGGTTCAATATGTCAACAACCGCAATGACTTGAATTATGTCATCGGCGAGATGATCGGCGAATTGAATTGCGGCCACGCCTATATTGCCGGAGGTGACAAACCGTCGCCAACCCGCATCAAGACCGGTCTGCTCGGAGCCACATTGCGACGCGACGCTTCAGGGTATTATCAAATTGGGAAAATACTTGAAGGACGAAACTGGTCGGAAAGCCTGCGTTCCCCGCTGACCGAAATCGGGATGGACATCAAAACAGGCGATTTCATCGTTGCAATCAACGGAAAGTCGACCAAAAACATGGATAATATCTATGAGGCGCTTTACGATAAAGCCGGAATTGAGGTGGAATTGACGGTCAACAGCAATGCTTCCGACAACGGAGCGCGAAAAATCATCATCAAACCCATCGGCAACGAAACGGCGCTGTATTATTTCAATTGGGTGCAGGACAATATCCGGAAAGTGGAAAAAGCAACCAATGGCGAAGTCGGCTATATCCATATCCCTGACATGAGCGCCGAAGGGCTGAACGAGTTTGTAAGATATTATTATCCGCAATTGAACAAACGCGCCTTGATCATCGATGACCGCGGCAACGGAGGCGGCAATGTTTCTACCATGATTATCGAACGTTTGCGCCGCGAATTGTCCATGATGACTTCCCCCCGCAACGGACAGCCAAGCCCGAAACCGGACGGCATCATGATCGGTCCGAAAATTTTGTTGCTAGACAATTATTCCGCTTCCGACGGCGATCTGTTTCCCTACCAGTTTAAATTCTATCAATTGGGGAAAACGGTCGGGATACGTTCCTGGGGCGGCGTCGTCGGCATCCGCGGGACTTTGCCCATCATCGACGGCGGATCGCTCAATCGTCCTGAATTTGCTCATTATGATGCTGAAGGCAAACAGTTTGTGATTGAAGGCTACGGCGTGGATCCTGAATATGTGGTCGATAATGATCCCGCGAAAGAATATGCAGGCGAAGACCAACAACTGAACAAGGCCATCGAATTGATTCTTCAGGACTTGAAAACCAATCCCGGCCTTTACCCGAAGCGACCGGCTTATCCGAACAAATCGAAATGATACCGGCATAATGATGATTCATCACGCCGCAAATCTGCACCGGAATTTTCGGAATTAAAAGGAAAATATTAACTTTGTATCAAAATTCTACGGAATTGGAATGACAGCTGGATACGTAAACAATGGATAAATAACAAAATATCATGTCAAAGAAGGTTGGAATTATCTCTCAAGTAATCGGACCCGTGGTGGATGTTTCTTATGAAAAAGGCGAAGGGACGCTCCCTAAAATTCACGATGCTTTGGTCATAGACCGCAACGACAATAAAAAACTGATTGTGGAAGTGCAACAACACATAGGCGAAAATACCGTGCGAACCGTCGCTATGGATTCAACCGACGGCCTGCAACGGGGAATCGAAGCCACAACCCTTGGTACGCCGATCTCCATGCCTACAGGCAATCAGGTGAAAGGCCGGTTGCTGAATGTGATAGGACAAACGATCGATGGATTAAAACCGGTTTCGATGGACAATGCGATTCCGATTCACCGTGATCCGCCTAAATTTGAAGACCTTTCCACTTCTACCGAAATCCTTTTCACCGGCATCAAGGTGGTGGATTTGCTGGCGCCTTACCTCAAAGGCGGCAAAATCGGACTCTTTGGCGGCGCCGGTGTCGGGAAGACCGTATTAATCATGGAATTGATCAACAATATCGCCAAAAAGCACAACGGCTTCTCGGTATTTGCCGGAGTTGGCGAGCGGACACGCGAAGGTAATGATCTGCTCCGTGAAATGATAGAATCCGGCGTAATCCGCTATGGCGAGACTTTCAAGGAAGGAATGAAGCGTGGAGAATGGGATTTGACGAAAATTGACTACGAAGAATTATCCAAATCCCAAGCCACACTGGTTTTCGGACAGATGAATGAGCCTCCGGGCGCACGTTCATCGGTCGCTTTATCGGGTTTGACCATCGCCGAATCATTCCGCGATATGGGTGGCGAGGGCGGTCGCGACATCCTGTTCTTTATCGATAATATCTTCCGCTTTACCCAGGCGGGATCAGAAGTCTCCGCATTGCTCGGACGGATGCCGTCTGCTGTCGGGTACCAACCTACCCTGGCTACGGAAATGGGGATCATGCAAGAACGGATTACTTCCACGAAAAACGGCTCGATCACTTCCGTACAGGCAATCTATGTGCCCGCGGACGACTTGACCGACCCCGCGCCTGCAACCACTTTTTCACACTTGGACGCCACGACGGTGCTCAACCGTAAGATCTCCGAAATGGGCATCTATCCGGCGGTAGACCCGCTCGATTCCACTTCGCGTATCCTGGATCCGAATATCATCGGCGAGGCGCACTACAATACCGCTCAAAGGGTGATACAACTGTTGCAGCGCTACAAAGAATTGCAAGACATCATCGCCATTCTCGGCATGGAAGAACTCTCCGACGCCGACAAGCTGGTGGTCAACCGCGCACGCCGCGTACAGCGTTTCCTCTCGCAGCCGTTTTTTATGGCAGAGGCATTTTCGGGTGTTCCTGGCGTCATGGTATCTATCGAAGATACCATCAAAGGGTTTAATATGATTATCGACGGCGAAGTGGACGACCTTCCCGAACAGGCATTCCTGAATGTCGGTACGATTGAAGATGTAAAAGCCAAAGCGGCAAAACTCAATAAAATATGACACTCGAAATCATCTCACCCGAAAAAATCATCTATTCCGGAGAGGCAGAATTGGTGACTTTGCCCGGCACAAGCGGCAGTTTTACCGTCTTGGAACGCCATGCGCCCATCATTTCTTCGCTCGAAAAAGGATTGTTGGTCTATCGGGTCAAAGGAGAAGATAACAAATTGTTGATTGACGGCGGATTTGTCGAGTCAAAAGAAAATAGCATTTCAGTTTGTATCGATTAAAACAGGACTAATGAGAACATTACAGATAAAATACAGTATTTACTTGCTTGTTTTCACCTTATTGGTGGGGACAGGCATCGGCGTTCTGATGCATCATGTGTTCCCGTCGCATTTCCCGCCTTGGTATGTAGCTACGGTTGTTTTCTTTTTCATTACCAGTCTGGCTACGCTTTTCCTGACGAATGACAAAGGCAAAAAGTCTGACCGATGGTTGGTGAATATGTATTTGTTGACCGGAATTGTCCGCTTTGTCTTGTCACTGCTGTTTCTGACGGCTTTCGCATTGCTCTTGAAAGATGAAAAACGGAGCTTCGGCGTGATATTTATATTGTTATTTTTTCTATATACCCTATTCGACCTTTCTTACTTATTCAAAGTAGAGAAATGGATAAAAACAACCAATACAATCGAACAATGAAGAAATTTGTAAGAAACAGGGTGTTTTGGTGTTGTTTATTGATCATCGGAGGGCTCCATTCGGCGTATCCGGCGGATAGCCATTCTGAAAACGAGGGAGAATTAGACGTCCGTGAATTGATCTTAGAGCACCTCGCCGATTCCTACGAATGGCATGTTGCAACCATTGGCGATAAACATATCGCCATCCCGTTGCTTGTGATTGTGAAAGGTGAAAAAAACGGATGGCAGCTCTTTTCTTCTTCTCATTTTCACCATGGCGCTTCGGAATACAAAGGATTCTATCTCGCTACGGAAGGAAAATACAAAGGAAAAGTGGTGGAACGATCGGTCGCCGGCGAAGAAACGCGGCCGCTGGACATTTCGATTACCAAAAATGTCTTCTCTTTGTTGTTTTCCAGCCTGCTGCTGGTCTGTATCATCCTGTTTACGGCAAGTTGGTATAAAAAGGAAAGCAAAACGTCGGATTATAAAGCGCCGAAAGGATTTGTCGCCTTGATGGAATTGTTTATCATGAGTGTGACGGACGACCTGATCAAACCCTGTGTGGGGAAAGATTATAAACGCTATGTTCCGTATTTGCTGACGGTATTTTTCTTTATCTTTTTCAACAATTTATTGGGGTTAATCCCATTATTTCCAGGCGGCGCCAACCTGACAGGTAATATTTCCGTCACATTCGTGCTGGCGCTGTTTACATTCCTGATAGTCAATTGCTTCGCAACAAAAGAATATTGGCGCGAGATTCTATGGCCGGAAGTACCCGTGTGGCTCAAAGTACCCGTGCCAATCATGCCTGCGTTGGAACTGGTGGGGATTTTTACAAAACCCTTTGCCTTGATGATTCGTCTCTTTGCCAACATCCTGGCAGGTCATTCCATCGTGCTGGGATTGACGTGCCTGATTTTTGTCACCGTAAGTCTCGGTTCTGCCGTGAACTCCGGCATGACGGTCGTTTCCGTACTGTTGACGGTGTTTATCAATTTTCTGGAACTGCTGGTCGCATACATCCAGGCTTATGTGTTTACAATGTTGTCGGCAGTGTTTATCGGATTGTCGCGCGTAGAGCCACATCCACATTCCAAAGGACATTCATAACAACAAAAAAGAATATTGTATTTTTATTAATAACTTAAAAAATAAAATTTATGTTACTTTCAGTATTATTACAAGCAACGGCAAGCGCCGGATTAGCAGAATTGGGAGCTGCCCTCGGAGCAGGTCTGGCTGTGATTGGAGCAGGAATCGGTATCGGTAAAATCGGACAATCGGCCATGGACGGCATCGCCCGCCAACCGGAAGCGGGAGGCGACATCCGCATGTCGATGATTATCGCAGCCGCCCTGGTGGAAGGCGCGGCATTGTTCGCCATCGTAGTTTGCGGCTTTATCTTATAAAACAAACAGATTATGTCTCTGCTGACACCTGATATAGGACTTTTATTCTGGATGCTGCTTTCTTTCGGAATCGTATTCTTCATCCTGGCAAAATTCGGCTTCCCGATCATTGTCAAAATGGTGGAAGAACGGAAAGAATTTATCGAAACTTCCTTAAAATCAGCAAAAGAAGCCAATGAGCGCCTGGCAGGAATCAAAGAAGAAAGCGATCGCATCCTCGCCCTGGCCAGGGAAGAACAACTCCGGATTCTGAAAGAAGCAGCCGACATGCGCGCGGAAATGATCAAAGAAGGGAAAGCGCAGGCTTCGGTCGAAGCCGACAAAATCATCAAAGAAGCGCTGGCGGTCATCCGGAAAGAAAAAGACGATGCGATCCGCGATGTCCGAAACGAAGTGATCGGCCTGTCGGTAGACATCGCCGAAAAACTCCTGCGGAAAAACCTGGAGCACAAATCTGCCCAGATGGAATTGGCGAGTAAATTGATCGACGAAGCATGGATTCAAGCAAGATAGCAGTGCGGTATGCGAAAGCGGCTTATGAATTTGCCGTTGAAAAGGGGGAAGAAACACGTCTCTATGAAGAGATGAAGGTCTTGGAAACTCATTTTAAATCCTTTGGCTCCTTGCCGATGGTTTTGAATGACCCGACCGTTGCCGATGAAGATAAGCAAAAAATCCTCATCACAGCGGCGGGCATTGCCGTCAGCGATTCCTACCTGCGACTGCTTACGCTGCTGCTTCAGCATAAACGCGAAAATCATGCCCGCTCCGTTGCATTGATGTATCAAATGTATTATCGGAAACAAAAAAGAATTGTCATCACAAAACTGACTACAGCCGAGCCTGTCACTCCGGAGATAAAAGCTAAAATCATGGAGGTGATCGCCGGACAAACGAGCGCAAAGGTGGATCTGGTTGTCGTGGACGACCGGTCTGTCATCGGCGGATTCGTCTTGGAATTGGAAGACCGGCGACTGGATGCCAGTATACGAAGTCAATTGACAAAAGTAAGACAACTGTTAGTAAAATAAAAAAAATAAGATTATGCCAGATATTAAAGCAAGCGAAATTTCGGAAATATTGAAGATGCAACTCGAAGGCGTGGATACACGTGTCGCATTTGAAGAAGTGGGCACCGTGCTCCAGGTCAGCGATGGCGTGGTACGCATCTTCGGCTTGAGTAATGCGGAATCGGGAGAATTGCTCCAATTCGAGAATGGTGTGATGGCAATCGTCATGAATCTCGAAGAAGACAATGTCGGCGCGGTATTGCTCGGTTCTACCGAACTGGTGGAAGAAGGAGATACCGTCAAACGCACCGGAAGGATCGCTTCCATCAATGCCGGCGAAGGGTTGTTGGGACGCGTCATCGACCCGCTGGGGAATCCACTGGATGCCAAAGGCGCCATCCAGGGAGCATTACTGGAGATGCCGCTGGAGCGCAAAGCCCCCGGAGTCATTTTCCGTCAGCCGGTGAATGAGCCCCTGCAGACAGGCATCAAATCGATCGACGCGATGATTCCGATCGGCCGCGGACAGCGGGAGTTGATTATCGGCGACCGGCAGACAGGCAAAACGGCAATCGCGATCGACACCATCATCAATCAACGCGACAACTACTTGGCAGGACAACCGGTCTATTGCATCTATGTCGCTGTCGGACAAAAAGGTTCCACAGTAGCAACCATCGTCAATACGCTGAAAGAAAAAGGCGCAATGGACTATACGATCATCGTTTCCGCTACGGCTTCCGATCCTGCCGCTTTGCGGTTTTATGCACCTTTTGCCGGTGCCGCCATCGGCGAATATTTCCGTGATACCGGTCGGCATGCGCTGGTCATCTATGACGATTTATCCAAACAGGCGGTTTCGTATCGTGAAGTATCCTTGATTTTGCGCCGTCCTTCCGGACGGGAAGCGTACCCCGGCGATATCTTCTACCTCCACTCCCGCTTGCTGGAACGCGCCGCCAAAATCATCAACAACGACGAGGTGGTGAAACAAATGAATGACGTGCCCGACAACCTGAAACCCTTGCTCAAAGGAGGCGGTTCATTGACTGCCCTGCCGATAATCGAGACGCAGGCAGGCGATGTGTCGGCCTACATCCCGACGAATGTGATTTCGATTACCGATGGTCAGATTTTCCTGGAAACCGGCCTGTTTAACGCGGGAATCCGTCCTGCGATCAATGTGGGCATCTCCGTGTCGCGCGTCGGCGGTAATGCACAGATCAAAGCGATGAAAAAAATTGCCGGCACCCTGAAGACCGACCAGGCACAATACCGCGAATTGGAAGCATTCACCAAATTCGGCGGCGATATGGATCCGGTGACGAAAATGACGCTGGACAAAGGAAAAAAGAACCTGGAGCTGCTGATCCAAGCGCAATACCAGCCGCTTCCGGTGGAAAAAGAGATCGTGATCATCTACATCGGTACGCAAGGCCTGCTGGCGGATGTGCCCGTAGAAAAAGTGCGCGAATTTGAAGCGGTATTCCTGGAAACCCTTGAACTCAAGCACCGGAAAGATGTACTCGATGTATTGAAGACCGGAGTCATGCCCGACGAAGTGACGAAAATCCTGCGATCGGTGGCGGATGACGTCGCAAAAAACTTTAAGAACTAGTCTCCGCTTATGTCTTCGCTAAAAGAAATCAAGGGACGCATCGCCTCGGTCAAATCTACTCAAAAGATTACTTCGGCGATGAAAATGGTGGCCTCGGCAAAACTCCGCAAAGCACAGTCGCAGATTGAACGCTTTCTGCCCTACGAACACCGGCTGGCGACAATACTGGCGCATTTCCTCTCGTCGGAAACGGAATTTGCTTCGGATCTTTCCGAAAAACGGGACGTCAAACGCCTCGCAGTGGTCGTCTTTTCTTCCAATTCCAGCCTGTGCGGGGCTTTCAATTCCAATATCCTGCGACTTTTCCAGCAAGTAAGGGAGCAATACGCCGGAGTGAGCGACGCCGACATAGTGGTATATCCGGTTGGGAAAAAAATCGAAGAAGCTATCAGCAAACTGCCACGAAAGTACCACCTCCAGGGTAGCTATATCCCGTTGATGGACAATCCGAATTTCGACGGTGCACGAGCCATCGCCGATCAATTGATTTCCGATTTCCGCTTAAAACGTATCGACTGCGTGGAATTGCTGTACAATCATCTCAAAAATACCGCCGTCCAGCTTCCGACCATACAACGCTTCTTGCCGATTGCGCCGGACGAAAATCTCCACAAAACGACTGCGCTCTCTATCGACTATATCGTGGAACCAGATAAAAAAACTGTGCTTGAAGCATTGATGCCCAAATCGTTGCGAATCAAAATCTACGCCGCTCTCCTCGATTCGGCAGCCGCCGAACAAGCCGCACGCATGGTGGCAATGCAAGTGGCCACAGACAATGCCGACGAAATCCTGGAAGAATTGACCATCCAGTTCAACAAACAACGACAGCAATCCATCACCGGCGAACTGCTGGACATTATCGGCGGATCGGAAGCATTGAAATAATTTATTCCGGTTTAAACTTTTCCCTTTTTTTTAGATCTAAGACTTTGATATGCGAATAAACGTATACCAGATAAATGAAAAAAAATTAATTGTTATTGATTATGAAACAAAATGCTAACATTCATGTTTACATGAAAAGATTTTCCCTGATGGCAATGGTGTTGTTGTTTTCTTTCTCTTTGTTTGCTCAAGAACAACAGGGGAGCAGGCCTGCAAGACAAGGCGGCCAACCGGGTAGAGGACAACGGATGACTGTAGAAGAACGCGCCAAGCAACAAACCACTTGGATGAAGGAAGAATTGAAACTGAAAGACAATCAAGTGGCTAAAGTAGATTCCATCAACCTGGTATTTACTAAAACACAACAAGTGCTTTTCCAATCGTCCGAAGGTGACCGCGAAAAAATACGTGAATCCATGGCCGGACTGGAAAAAGAAAAAGAAGCCGCGCTCGGAAAAGTATTGACCTCCGAACAATTGGCAACGTACAAAACGAAAGTGAAGGAAATGGCCACCCAACGCAACAATAGAGGCGGAGGCGATGGCGAAAGACCGCAACGACGAAACAGAGATTAACCCATAATTGCTTTACCGTGAGGTGGCAAAATGAATGGAGATTTATTTTAAGTTTGATTTAAATTAATGGGTAAACCGCCCCGCAAGAGCATTGCGGGGCGGTTTCTTTGTGCAACGTGCATTAGCGTAATCGGAATCTGTAAATGATATCGCCGTTTTCCACTTCATTGTTTTGTGAGCCGAAACGCCGCACGTTTGCCACATTTTTATCTTGTTAATTAATTCATTGAACGACAACGATTCGCCATAAATCATTGTGCGTTGCATTGTTTCATAATCTTCCTTCCAAAGGTTGATTACGCTTTCCGGCGGCACAATTTTTATTTTTTGCGGTGCAAGCGTTGAATAGTCAAATCCTTTCAAACC
>JAISUK010000066.1 GCA_031272075.1 Dysgonamonadaceae bacterium | reverse complement strand
AATGTCGAAAGTGAAAGTATTCAGCAAAGTCTCTTCTTTTTGCGAGAAACCGATTGTAGCCATTATGCCATTCAATTTCCCTTGCAAATACTTGACTTCGCCGAATAAATCACGAATTTTATCTTCGTTCCAGATAAAATTTGTCCAGTTTTCGTGTTGATAAATGTATTTTGCCATATCCAAAAATTTTGGCAAAGATACAATATTTGCGGAGAATAAACAAATTATTTTACGCAAAAATGCGAAGAAAAATCGAGTTATTCTCCGCACGGTTTTTGCGTTATTCCACCAACCGATATTTCGCAATTGCCGTTTGCGCCGAGCAGGCGTTGAAATGCCACCATTCGGAGGTAACGGTGGTGAATCCTGCCTGCCGCATCACGCGGCGCAGCAACAAGCGGTTGTCCCGCTCTTCTTTGGAGATTTTTCCGTTTTTTACCAACGCATCTTCCTTGTCTGTGTTTGCTTCCATACTAAGGAAATCAAATGGGGTGCCCATCGGCAAGGGCTGACCATCACGGTCAATTATAGTCAGATCGACCGCCATGCCGTAGTTGTGCCGGCCTCCTTTTTTATCCGGATTGGCAACGTAATAGGTTTTGTTTTTCTCTTTTACAAAATTATACATATAGCGCTGTATGGGAATCGGACGGGTGGCGTCGTAGACGAGCAGTGCATATCCCGGACGTTCGCGACGCAGGATTTGCTGGGCTTTCGCCAATTTGCCGGCGGCATCGGGATGCAGCCATGCTTTGGTAAGCCCGACATACACCGCTTTGCCCATAAAATTGTCCGGCGTAGCATAAGCCAAATGTACGCGGATGGCTGTGTCGAGGGTCGTGACGTCCACAAAGCCGCGTTCCGACAGTATTGCGTCCCAATCCTGCGCCCCACAAACGAACGGTGCGCATATCAGGAGTAAGGATAAGATTGTCAGGTTCATTGCGCGACTAAACCATTTGCCACTACCGCCAAAAATAAAACAATTCTGCATCTGACAATTAATTGTATAGATTGAATAATTAAAACAAAACATGGTAAAGGTACGTTTATCTACATAAAAATCCAAAGAAAAATGATAACTTCGCAGGAAAATTTGAAGGATAATGTAACAAGTAAAAATAAATGAAGAATCTTACAAAACGTTTTACGGCCATTCCTTTATACATCCAAATTCTTATTGGAATGATACTTGGAATTATAATCGGGATTATTGCCTTGCGTTTGAATGGCGAAAAACTTATCCATGACTGGCTTGTACCCTGGGGACAACTATTCATCCGGTTGCTACAACTGATAGCCATTCCGCTTGTTTTTGTCACGCTTATCAAAGGAATTGCCGGACTGAAAGATGTGCAGACATTTTCGCGGCTGGGAATTAAAACGATGTTGCTCTACTTGTGTTTTATTTCCGCCTCGGTAGTCTTCGGAATGGGACTGGGGCTGACCGTCAAGCCCGGCATGTTGGTGAACCGTGAAACGGTAAGTGAAATCAAGGAACGTTACGAATCCATCATTGCGGAGAAGGCTGTCGCGGCCGAAGAGGTGAAAGACCAGGGGCCGTTGAATTTTCTGAACGACATAGTACCGCACAATATCGTGCGTGCGGCATCCAACAATTCCAATATGCTTCAGGTGATCTTTTTTGCCGTTATGTTCGCCGTTGCATTGCTCATGGTTTCCAAAGACAAATCCAAACCGGTAGTCGCGCTATTCAACGGATTAGATGACATCATCATGAAGATGGTGGATTTCATCATCCGAGCGGCGCCGCTTGGCGTGACGGCGCTGATGGCCGGATTGGTGATGGATTTCAAAGGCGACATCAGTATGTTCAGCGCTTTAGGCGTCTATGCCCTGACCGTGGTCGTGGCCATGCTGGTGATTATGTTTATTTTCTATCCCTTGGTTATTGCTCTATTTGTGAGAAAAATGCGCATGAAAGATTTTATTCGCGCCATGTATCCTGTGCAACTGTTTGCCTTTACGACCAGCAGCAGCGCCGCTACGCTGCCCATCAATCTGGAAACAACGCAAAGGGAGCTGAAAGTGTCGGAAGATGTCGCTTCTTTCGTATTACCCATGGGTGTGACGATCAACATGGACGGAACGGCATGCTATCAGGCTGTTGCCATTCTTTTTATTGCGCAGGTGCTGGGCATCGATCTGTCTCTTTCTCAACTTGTTGTGCTTCTGGTGATGACAGTGCTTTCGTCCATCGGAACGCCGGGCATACCCGGCGGCACGTATGTCATTCTGGCAATGGTACTGATGTCCATTGGCATTCCCGCCGAAGGGCTGGCGTTGATCATCGGCATTGACCGTCCGTTGGATATGTTGCGTACCTCCGTAAACGTCACGGGCGATGCAACCGTGGCCTGTATCATTGATCGCAATTATCACATAAGTTCAACATAAGAAAAATGCGTGTTTTTTGCTATTGTGAACCGCACGCCACACGAAAGCCGAGAAAATCGCTCCGGTAGTCGGGCAGATCGCCGCTACGAAACGATACGCGGGCATACTTCACAACGCTAAACCAGCTGCCGCCGCGATTCACGCGAATCAAAATACTGTTTCAACTGGACATAAGAGTCATAGTCACTTCCAGTTCCAGTTTCAGTCTCAACCGATTCCGGCGCCGGAGATTCTTTAACAGGAATTATCGGCTTGTCGGGTATTTCCGGCGCTTTAACCGAGGGAGGCGGCGGTGGCGACGACGGTTGTGCCGATGGTGGCGTAGAAGCCGGCGAAGGCGGTGGCGTTGTCGTCACCGTTGGCGCTGCTGCAAGGCTCGCGCCGCAATACTCACAAAAGCGGCTGTCGTTTGGAATCTCTTTTCCACAATTTTCACAAAACATGTTTTTTATTGCTTTACTTCCGTCCTTGTGCGAAACTATGAATTAATATTACGATTATTTTTTCTCTCTGTCTGTTTAATACGTCAATTGCTATTCTTCCGTCTCTTCTGCAATCCTTCGCTGTTCTTTTTCTTCTGCTCTTCTTTTCTGTTCTTCTTCCTCAGCTATTTCAATTTTCGATTTATTGTATCTCTCTATCGGTTTCATATTAATAAACTTATCGCCTTGTTTTTTGAGTACGGTAAATCTGAATTTTTCTCCTACAGGTTCAAAGTTTACGGATAATATCGTACGCTGATCCCCAAAAATAAGATTGAATCTGACCCATTTCTCCTGCAATTTATTCATTGAGCATTTAAGAGTAACAGTCCCTTTTATTAAAGTGTTTGTTCTTTGGCTTGCCATTGCAATCGCCCATTCTTCCGGATTTTCGTAGGGTGCTGTGAGTCTAAAATTGGTCTGCATTGGTCCCGTAAAAACCAACTCATCATCAATAATTTGCCAATCTATGATTTCAAATTGATCACCATAAACCACCGTCACGCCCTCTTTCGTCACATGCTTATCATATATGTCCGATAAAAAGCCATTTTGAAGAAACGTGGTTGCCAACATATTGAATCTCTGTATTACTTCCGGGCTGTAGTCATCTAAAGAAGCGATAGGGTCAGTATCGCTCATTGCATCGTCATCCATCATTGCATCGTCATAAATCATGTCTGAGTCATCCGCAGTAGCAGTCCCAGGAATTACTTCGAGCAATTCCATTTCAATAACGATCACGCAGTTGGGTCGAACAGTATTGTTACCTTGTTCACCATAAGCGAGTTCGGGAGGCAACCAGAATATATATTTTGAGCCTGCGGGCATCAGTTGAAGACCTTCTACGAAACCCTTGATGCCCTGATTTGCCTTAAATCGAGGCGGTTCGTAGGAACTGAGATAAGCTTTATCATTGAGCATGCTGCTAGAGTAACGGACCACGACCTCATCTTCCGGTTTCGGCCTGATGCCATCACCTTGTTTGAGCACCTTATACTGCAAACCGCTTTCGCAAGTGATCACGCCATCTTTCGTCTTGTTTTCATTCATGAATTTTTCACCATTTCCTTTATCATCGTAGAGAAGCGCTGAAGAGGCGGAAGAAGAAGAAGATGATGATACTTTCGTCTTTCCGGACCGGTTGTTCAGCCAGAAATAACCAATGCCGCCTGCCACCAGTACACAAACGGCAATAATAGCGATCATTTTGCCGAATGAGGGTTTTTCGCTCTCTGCAATTTCCGGTTCTGACAATTTTTTCTGTAAAATCACAGGCGGCTCTACCCGAACAGGATCCGGAGGCATTCCCATCGGAGGCTCGCTACTCACGGTCAAGCTTGCACCGCAGTACTTGCAGAAGCTCGCCCCGTCATTTATCTGATTGCCGCAATTTTTACAAAACATAGTTCTTGTTGTTTTACTTCCGCCCTTGTACGGAATTGAAATTTTCTATTTTTTTTTACAATATTTTTCTGTAAAACCGTATTCGGTTTCCATTGTTATCAGTAATATTTGAAAGCAAGCACCCATCCTCGTCAATTTCATAAACTGCAGCGCCTCCGCCACCAATTATTTTCCCGTCTTGACTTATTTCAAACACAGCATCCTGGCGTTCATCCGGATAGATTTTAGATATGGGCACATAATCGGATTTAATCATTTTGCGAACAACAATTGTAGCTCTGCCGCCCTTTTCATTGTCCGGATAAAAAGTCATTAACATCGTCGTAGTAAATTTTGCAATCTTTCCTCTTGCCTCTTTCCATTGACCACTCGCATCTGACCAGGTGGCAAATTTGGTATATTCGTTCATAAAAGTACGATTCTTAATATATTGATATGTCTGATAGCGGCTACCTCCGGCTGCGTTGTTGCTTTGGCCGGGACCGGCAGCGACCTTCCTGTAATAATAGCCCTCCCCTGCCGCCAGTGCTTGATTGGTTCTATCCAAAGTTACTGGTACTGAGCCGGATTGATCATAAAAAAGTGTCATTTCATCTCCTTTTACGGTATATGTGCCGCGTTCAATGCCGTACTGAGTAATTTCAGTGAAATGACTGCCGTCGGAAATAATCAGTTTCATCACTCCGAGATGAGTTTTTACTTCCCATGTTCCGATCAGCCATCTATTGTCTCCGGGCGCAGCAGGCGCTGGAGCCGTTCGGGAAGAAACAGAGGCGGAAGATGATTGCCTGGCAGTGGAGGCCGCAGTTGAAGTGTTGGTTGAAGCAGTAGTTGGAGTAGTAGCAGTTGTTGTAGGCACCTTCTTTAATGCGTCTGTGGCATATTCATTTCCCAAATCCGCTGCTTTACGATAGTTTCTTATTGCTTCGTTGTTATTTCCTTGCTTCAAGTAACAATCGCCGATGTCTTTATAATACCATTTACTCATACTGCCAGAACCAGACTGGTCTATTTCAATGGCCTTTTGATACGAATCAATGGCTTCGTCATAATAATCAGTCTGTCGATACATATCTCCCATCGTGCTATACGCCTTTCTCATATTGATCGGTTGTTTCGTGCATTGTTCTTTTGTAATGGCTATTTTTAACATTTCAATGGATTTCACAGGATTTCCTGCGCTTTCATAAGCATAACCCAAGACAAGATAATCGCGGTGTTGCTCATCGACTTTTTCTAATGTTTCGATTGCTTTAGTGTTCTGTTTTGTCAGTCGATACGCATCTCCCAACATATTGTATATTTCCGTTTTTTTATCTTTGTCGGCTTCATTCACGATTTTATTCAATTTTTCGATCGCCTCTTCATATTTTTTTTCGGAGTATAACTTTTTGGCTTGCTCGTATGCCTGGTCGAAATACACAATTTCCTTCACCATCTTGCCATCCATGTCAATTTGAATTGTTTTGTAATCTGACAGTTTTACGATTGCAACGCCATCTTTAAATGCTTCAACATTCTGATATACAGGATCGATCAAGAATCCGTCCTTCCTTAAAAAACCGTATTTTTTATCTTTGGCGACGATACAAAATCCACTTTTATCGAACTGGCCAATAGAATCAAATTTGATGATCGGATTGCCCTTAAAATCAAGGACGCAATAATCGTTTAATTCTCTCACGATAAGCCTTTTTTTGTCGTATTCGACACGTCTTATCTCGTATGCCGGGTCGAGTGATAAAATCATATCTCCGCCACTGGAAAGCAATCCCCACTGATTATTTGCTTTCACCGTTGCCAATCCATTGCTGAAACTTGTGGCACTGGAGAATTGCGGCTCAATGAGATACGAACCGTCTTTTCGTATATAACCCCACTTATCGTTCAATTGGACTGCGGCAAATCCCTCACTGAATCTCCCTGCGCTGGAGTAGATCGGTTCGATGAGATATGATCCGTCAGTGCGTATATATCCCCACTTGCCGTTAACTTTAACAGCAGCAAAACCATCGTGAAACCCGTCTTTATAGTCAAAGTTTGATTGTTGAGTGACGGCGGCTTTTTTTTCAAAGAAGTCGAAGAAGAAGTAAGCCGCTGCCCATTGTATTTTGATGCCTTTGGCGGAGCCTGTTTTTGCATTGGTTGCGTCACGGACAGTGCCATCAGAGTCAATTCTGCCTATCTTTAGGTTGGTGTGGTCGCGCACGAAGCCGTTACTCTCGACTTTACCTATTTGCCGATTCGTCTTGTCACGCACCGTTCCGTCGCTGTCAATCTTACCTGCCTGCTGATTGATGCGGTCGCGAATACGGCCGTCGCTATCGAACTTGCCTATTTGCCGATTGGTTGCGTCGCGCACTGTGCCATCGCTCTCAATCCGGCCGATCTGTTGATTCGTCCGGTCGCGCAGTATTTGCGCGTTGGACTGCTGTGGTGCGCTTATCGTCATAAGACATATCGCCGTAATGCTTAAGAGCAATGTTTTCTGTTTCATGCTTGATGATATTGGGTTAATAATCAAAAAGGCCTGCTTCGCCGGGAAAGCGAACAAGCCTTTGGTATAATTTATGATTAGTGAATGAATACGGGCTACTAATATATATATGTGTGTGTGTGTGAAAATCAGGTGGTTACGCGCCTCGCATATCCCTGTTTTATTAAACAGTGAAGATGTATGTCCTGCCCTATATAGCGTATTTTGAAACATCTTTTTATTTAATTGGCGGGCAAATTACAAAATATTTTTTAAACCGCAAGCGATTGAGGGAAAATATTTTAATAAAGATGTTGAGGGGGGGCGCATTTTTCTATTGATATGGATGCCGTCACAATAATTGCAGCGTTTCAATGCCCATGAGGGCGGTTTTGAGTTTTTCCGCATCATGCTTGCGAACCGACAGCGTGAGGGAGCAGCGCGTATCGATGCAGCGTGAAGTGATCGGCAGGTTTTCTTCTTTCACGATGCGCATAATTTTGTTCAGGACGGCATAGTCGAAAGCGATTGAGAGGGTTTCTTCCAAGGTTTTTTCAATGATTTCGGCATTGTTGATTGCGGCGATTGCGGCGGCGCGGTAGGCGGCGATCAGTCCGCTGGTGCCCAGCTTTATTCCACCAAAATAGCGGACAACGACAATCAGGATATTCGTCAATTCGTGGGAGAGGATGACGCCGAGTATCGGTTTGCCGGCAGTGGAGGAAGGCTCTCCGTCGTCGTTGACGCGAAATTCATTTCGTTCGCATCCCAGCATGTAGGCCCAACAGACATGTCGGGCATCGTAATATTGTTTGCGATAAGCCTCGACATATACTTTCGCTTCCTCCGGCGTCGCAACCGGAGAAGCATAAGCGATGAATTTGCTCCGCTGTTCCGAAATGGCGCCGGTAGCGGTTTTCGCTATCGTTTTGAAGGTATCCAATTTATAGATTTTTCATCGAGAAAGTATCCCCTTGCCGGATATCTCCGGTATCGAATCCCTTCTTGAACCAGCGTTGCCGTTGGGCGGAGGTGCCATGTGTAAACGAATCGGGGACCACGTAGCCTTGCGCCTGTTTTTGCAAACGGTCGTCACCGATGGCCGAGGCGGTATTGATGGCTTCGTACAGGTCGGTATCGTCCAGACTGTCGAAAAGTTTCTTTTCATGATACGCCCAGACTCCGGCATAGAAGTCCGCCTGTAGTTCAAGCTTTACCGTCAGCGCATTGGCTTCTTTCTCGCTTGCCTTTTGACGCAATTTCTCGTATTGCTCGTTGGTACCCAGCAGTTTTTGGACATGGTGTCCCACTTCGTGCGCGATGACGTAGGCAAAAGCAAAATCACCGCCTCCGCCGAGGCTTCTCTTCATCTCATCATAGAAAGAGAGATCCACATACAGTTTCTCATCTCCAGGACAATAAAAAGGACCTGTAGAGCTGGAAGCGGAACCGCAAGCCGAATTGACATACCCGCTAAAAAACACCAATGTGGGTTTGCGGTAGGTTTTCCCCATTTGTTTGAAGATTGCCGTCCAGACATCTTCGGTGCTGGCTAAGACGAATGCGGAGAAATGTTTCAATGAATCTTCTTCAGCGGAAGACTCGTACACACCCGTTTGACCGGATTGATCTTCCTGCATCATGTTCATCAGTTCCAGCGGATTGCCGCCCATCAGCCAGACGAGGAGCAGCACAATGATTCCGGACAAACCGCCGCCCAGCGCGATTTTGCCGCTACCGCCCAATTGACGTCTATCGTCGATATTTTCACTTTCTCTTCTTCCCGACCATCTCATAATTTTTCATTTATTAATTATACGCTCAGTGATAAAAACACATTTTCGGCAAAGATAGTTTTTTTCGGAGAAAATAAAATGGATTCAACGGTATAAATTAATCCTTTATAAATCCCATTGTTGCAATTCGGCATAACGCAAATGGAGGTCGCGCTCTGTTGCAAGCAGGTTGTCGACGGTCTTGTAGTAGATTTCCAATTCCGTGATATAATTCAGGAGCGAGATTTCACCGACATCCAATGCTTTTTTCAACAGATCTGCATTGTTGACCGCAGCCAGCGCTTGGCGGTATTTCTCTGCCGTCAGGTTCAATCCGGCAATACTGTTGAAGTGTATTTGAAGCCAGTCATAAAACTGCCTGCGAATATCCGCTTCATGCGATTCTGCGGCAATGACCATCGCTTTGGCCTGTTTCACACGGTTTTTGTTTTCCCACAGGGGGAGTGACACACCGAGGGTAATCCCCTGATAATGCTGCCCAACGACCTTTTCGCTCATGTATCCCGCCGAAAAAGTCGGCAACCCCATGGCCTTATTCAACGACACTTGCTTTTTATTCACAGCAATCTGCTGTCGTGCATATTCCAGCACCGGATACTTTTGAGCCGCTTGTGCAAACCATTCGTCGAAGTTGGCGGGGAGGACAACCGTGTCGTATTGCGATTCGTCGAACGCGATGTCGATTCCGCCGTTCAGCCTCTTGAGTTGCGAAAGCAAGGAGCTGCGTTCAACGTCGATGCGGGCAATCTCGCCTTGCACGGTCGCAAGATTAAGTTGTGCTTTGTTGTATTCCAGGCGACTGGCATCTCCATTTTCCAGACGCGACTGATAGCTTGCGGCCAAGATTCCGGCATGTTGCAGCCGGATTTCCGATGCGTTTCGAAGTGCATTGTAATAGATCAGTTCGATGCAATACTGCTTGGCTTCCAGTAAGATGTTCATCCTGTCGGATTTATATTGCACTGCTACCAGCTGGTTTTGCGCGTCGGCAATTTTACTTTTCATTCCGGTGAGGGTCGGGATATCGAAATGTTGTTTTACGCTGATGTCGGTACGTGCGCCGATTTCTCCTGGCTTTCCCCACAGGTAATTAAATTCTATGTCGGGATTATCCAGGTATATCCCTGTCTTGTTTCCCGACTTTTGCGCCTCCGCGGTTTCGCGAAGCGTTTTCAGCGTATTGTTGTTCTTTTCGATTTGTTGCAGAACCACGCTCAATGCGGTATTTTCTCGTCCTTGTGAATATAGAGCGCAAAACACTGTTATTGAAATAATTATTGTTATAATTGTTGACTTCATTGTATTTTTACTTTTTTATTGCTTCGTAAAGATGTTTCGAGTCCGTTTTCCGTTTTCCACTATAGAGGTACATGATCGGAATGATAAAGCCGTTGAGGAAGGTCGAAGTGAGCAATCCGCCGAGGATGACTTTCGCCATTGGGCTTTGAATCTCATTTCCAGGCATCTCGCCTCCCATTGCCAGCGGTATCAGGGCAAGTCCCGAAGTGAGTGCAGTCATCAGAATCGGGTTCAAGCGGTCGAGGGAACCGCGCATCACGCGCTCAAACGTCGACAGTCCCTCGCGTTGCAGGTCGTTATAGCGCGACAGGAGCAGCATGCCGTTGCGTGTCGCGATTCCAAACAGGGAGATGAATCCGATGATTGCCGGAATACTGATTATGCCTCCGGTAAAAAAGACGGTGAATACGCCGCCAATAAGCGCCAATGGGAGGTTCAACAGGATGACCGCCGATTGGGTGACACTTCTAAATTGCTTGAACAGCAGCATAAAGATGACCAGGATAGAGAATACGGAAGTAATAAGCAGCGTGCGTGAAGCCGCCTGTTCACTCTCAAACTGTCCGCCGTATTCGATATGGTAACCTTCCGGCAATGTGATTTCAGCATCGATCTTTTGCCGGATGGCGTTTACCGCGCCTCGCAAGTCTCGGCCTGCGACATTGGCGGAGATAACGATCTTACGCGCCACATTTTCCCTGTTAATCGTGTTGGGGCCGGTAGACGAAATGATGTCGGCCACATAGCCGAACGGGATTTTCCTCCCGCCCGCATCGACGATAAGATTGCGGATACGTTCGGCAGTAGAACGGCTGTCATCGTCAACTTTCAGCGTCAAATCGAACGATTTATTGCCTTCATATACTTGCGAAACCACTTCGCCTGCCAGCATGACATTGACGATTTCGGCAAACGAAGGCAGCGACATGCCATATTTGGCAAGCATCTCGCGCTTGGGAGTGATTTTCAGCTGCGGACGTTCCACCTGTTGTTCCACATTGATGTCGACGATGCCTTCCACTTCCCGAATGGCGGCTTTGATTTGATTGCCCAACGCAAACATGCGGTTCAGGTCGGTGCCGAACAGTTTGACGGCAATATTGGCGCGTGTGCCTGACAGCATGGCATCGATCCGGTGCGAGATGGGTTGTCCGATTTCGATATTTGCGCCCGGCAGCACTTTCAGTTTTTCGCGGATTTCAGTTAATATTTCCTCTTTAGAACGTTTTCCGAGCACGAAGGGCGCTTCGATTTCCGAGACATTCACTCCCAAGGCATGTTCGTCCAGTTCGGCGCGTCCTGTTTTCCGTCCTACCGTTTGTATTTCGGGGATAGAAAGAAGGAGGCTGTCGGCGATGCGTCCCATTTTATCGGATTCTGCCAGCGAAATGCCCGGCAGGGTGCTGACATTGATGGTGAAAGAGCCTTCGTTAAACGGCGGGAGGAAACTGCGTCCGAGCGCCAGAAAAACCACAATTGCGGCAACCAGCACAATGGCGGTGCCGCCGAGTACCCATTTGCGGTGGATCAATGTCCATTTCAATGCCATTTCATAGACATTTTTCAGTTTACGCACTACATAAGGTTCGCGTTCCGGCTTGTCGTCTTGCTTCGTTTTCCCCAGCAAATAGCTGCACAGCACGGGCGTCAAGGTCAATGCCACCAGCGTTGAAGCGATCAATGCCACAATAAACGAAATGCCGAGTGGCGCCAGCATGCGGCCTTCCATTCCTGACAGAAAAAACAAGGGAACGAAGCCGGCGATGATGATCAGTGTGGAGTTCAAGATTGGCATCCGCACTTCTCTGGAGGCGTCGAACACGACAGACATCACGGCGCTTTGTGCGTTTTTCGGTTTTTGCCGATTTTCACGCAGTCGTTTGAAAACATTTTCCACATCCACAATCGCATCGTCTACCAGTGAACCGATAGCAATTGCCATGCCTCCCAAACTCATCGTATTGATGGTCAGACCCATCATTTTCAGCGTCACGATTGAAACCACCAGCGAAAGCGGGATAGTTACCAGCGAGATGACGGTGGTGCGGACATTCATCAGGAAGATAAACAGCACGATGACAACGAAAATACCTCCTTCGTAGAGTGATTTCCGCACATTGCCGATGGCGTTGTCGATGAAACGCGCCTGACGGAAAATATCGGTGGAGACTTTCACGTCGGCAGGGAAGGATGATTGCAATTCTGCCAACGATTGATCCAGTCTGTTGGTCAGTGCGATGGTGCCCGTAGCGGGCTGTTTGGTAACGGTAATCAATACGGCGGGTTTCCCTTTTTCGGCAGCGATACCCAATGCGGGCGTCTTGTTGCCGGTCTTTACCATTGCAATGCTCTCCAGCATCACGGGAACATCGTCCACGCTTTTTATCACTGTTTTACCCAATGCCGACACATCGGCGGTTGACAGCACCCCGCGGATGATGTATTCGTTGCCGTACTCATACAGCACGCCTCCCGAAGCATTTTGATTCATCTCGGTGACGGCTCCGAGCACTTCATCCAAAGTCACACGATGGTGTTTCATCTTCTCAGGATACAACAAGATTTGGTATTCTTTGATGTCGCCGCCCAAAACCGCGACTTGTGCTACGCCGCCGGTAGCCAGCAAACGGGGACGTATCGTCCAGTCGGCCAGCGTACGCAAATCCTGCAGGGAAGTGGTATCTGCCGTCAGTCCGATAATCATCAACTCGCCCAGTATGGACGATTGCGGACCCAAAGTGGGGTTGCCGACAGTGGAGGGCAATGCCGCTTTTACGACTGCCAATTTTTCCGAAACAATCTGACGAGCGCGATAGACGTCCGTTCCCCAATTAAATTCCACCCACACGATAGAAAAACCGGTGGTAGAAGAAGAGCGCACACGGCGCACATCGACAGCACCATTAACTGCCGTTTCGACGGGGAACGTCACAAGGCGTTCCACTTCTTCCGGCGCCATGCCCTTGGCTTCGGTCATCACCACCACGGTAGGGGCGTTGAGGTCGGGAAACACGTCGACTTCCATGTTGGCGGCAGTGAAAATCCCGGCCATCAGCAACAGCAGGGAAGCCCCCAACACCAACATACGGTTGTGTAGCGAGAATTGTATGATTTTGTTCAACATAAAAGGGTTAAATTAATGATTATGGCTATGTCCTTCCGGCATAACCGATGAAACGGAAGCCAATTTCACTTGATACACCCCTTTGGTGACAACCTTGTCGCCCGCGTTCAATCCTTTCAGCACTTGCACCCTATCGCCATTGCTTTGTCCAAGGGTGACTTCCTGCTTCTTGTAGCCGTCTTCATCCATTTGCAGGTAGACAAAATTCAATCCCTGTTCTTCAGTAACGGCAGTCACCGGAATCGAAATCACATCGGCTTGTTCGTTTGAGAGCAAGTATACTGTAACAAACGAGCCGGGAATGATGTCGCCGATATTGTCGAACTCAAACGTTACGGGGATATGGAATGACTGTCCATTCGACGCTTTGCCGACGGCCAGCAAGCGCCCGCTGAGGTCGGATAGCTTATACACTGTCGGATCGTACGAAGTCTGGAAGTTGGCAGTGCCGATGTTTTTCAGACTTTTGAAATAATTTTCGGAAACTTCTGCACGCAGTTGCAGGCGGCGGTTTTGCGAAATGGTGACAATCGGTTGACCGACAGAAACATATTCGCCTTGATTGACCAGTCGGTTTTTGATGTAACCGTTGAGGGGCGAGACGACCCTCACGCCATTGGCCGAGATGTTGGCGGATTGCGCTTCGTAGGCAGTCTTTGCGGTTTCATATTGCAATCTTGTCTGTTCCAATTCTTTGGCTGAAATAATCTGATCTTTTGCGAGTTCTTCGGCGCGTTGATACGCTTTCAGCGCCGTCTCATAAGCGAACTTTGTTTTCGCTGCAGGATCGCCTTCGGCCAGATTTTTAGCCGAGATCGTCACGATGGTTGCACCGGCTTTTACTGCTGCACCATCGGCAACAGCCGAACCGTCAAAAGTAACGATACCGCTGGAAGTGGCGGCGACAGTTGCTTCATCGCCTTGTGCCGACAAGATTTGCCCGCCGGTCTTGATCACAAACGAAAATATACCCGGCTGCACTTCTTCCGTCAGCAATCCTACGGCTTGCGCCTGCTGCGGAGAAAAATGAATTTCATCGCTATGATCATGTTCTCCGCTTGCGACATGATCGTGCGTAACTTTGGCGGCATGATCGTGATCACCGGCATGACATCCGGCAAATAGCATTGCTGCAACCATCAATATATCGATAATGATAGATTTCATACGTCAATAATGTTTTTAAAAGGTCGAATGGAACTCGCATGTCTTTATTTTCCATCAACTTGGATGTTTGAAAATCATGCTCGTTTCATAAGTTAATTAATTAAGAATTAGTTAGAAGTTAGAAAACTAACCACTAGCCACTAATTTTCAACAAAACGGGGGCGCACGTAAACCCGAACCGGGATTTACGAATAAGGGATGGTAAGTAAATAAATAAGGCGGCAGCCTGAAAAGAAGCAGGCTCTCCGGAATCAGCAGCGGGTTGGTTGCTTGAAAAAGATCCGAAAGAAAAGTATCCGGATGAAATTGCAGACAAAAAGTGTACGGCAGTATGTCTTTGACATCGGTATCATTGAAGATGATGAAATCTTCTATCGCACAAGAAACGGGTTCGTCCGAATCATGATGATGTTCGCAACAACCATCGTCCGGCGCAGCGGCATCATGCCCAACCGGCAGCCCTGCATGCATGCAATGTTGGTGCACATCATCTTTGAAACAAGGCAAATTCCGATGATGGTGATGGGGAATAACAGCGAAGGTCAATATCAAAATATTGATAATCAATAGAATTGCTAAAGAACCCGATCGCTTCATTTGATAAATTTTATTTTATAGACTGCAAAGATAGGATATATTTTTGAAATTAGAAATTAGAAATTAGAAATTAGAAATTAGAAATTACTAACCACTAACCACGACACTCTTGAGCGTCCCTTCCCGGAACTGTGTTTCAATCTGATCTCCGGGGCGCAAAACGTTTGTCGATTTCAGTGCTTTGCCGTTGAAACGGGTAATGGAGTACCCTTTTGCAAGGATGTATTGCGGAGACGACAATTGTATAACCGATTCCCATTTCGTCAGTTGATGTTGATGAGTGGAAAGGAGTTGCATGCAACGGTTTTTCAAGTCCATTTGGATTAATTCCAACGAGGAATGATTTTTTTCTATCAGATTCAGAGATTTATGCTGTAGCGAGAATGTCAGGTTGCGTAATTCATCTGCAGCCAGGCTCAGCCGTTCTTTCGCTTTTTCGTGGATCGAAGATTCCGTATCGAGCAGTTGCTCGTGGATGGTTGCCATGCAATGGATCAGGTAATCGGCCACAGCCGTCGGCGTCTTCGCTTTGTAGTGCGCTACCATGTCCAATACAGTATCATCACGTTCATGACCGATGCCTGTGATGACCGGCAATGGGAATTGGGCGCAGGCGGCAGCCGTCAGGTAAGAATCGAAAGCCGCCAGGTCGGAAGTGGCGCCTCCACCCCTGACAATCGCTACCACATCGAAAAGCTCCACGTGTGCAAAGATCTGATCCAGCGCACTGAGGATGGCGCTTTCGGTCTGTTCGCCCTGCATGACTGCCGGAAACAGCTTGGGATAAAAGACAAAACCCTGGGGGTTGTGATGCAATTGTGCCAGGAAATCTTCGTAACCGGCTGCCGTTGCCGACGTAATCACCGCAATCCGCTGTGGCGTAAGCGGCATAGGCAATTCCTTGTTCATCTCCAGGACACCCTCTTCCTTCAGCTGGTTGAGGATCTGTTGTCGCCGCAGTTGTGTCTCGCCCAGCGTATAAGCCGGGTCGATATCCAGGATGTTGATTCCGTAACCATAGTTCGGATGGAAGTCCACCACTGCTTTGATAAGTATCTTCAGTCCCGAGCCGAACGATTGTCCTGTTTTCTCTTCAAAAAGCGGTTTCAACATCCGGAAGGTTTGATTCCAGATGTACGACCGTGCTTTGGCGACGACTGCTCCTGTCAGTTGACTTTTTTCTATCAATTCGAGGTAACAATGTCCGCTTTGGTTGACCCTCACGTCGCTCGTTTCGGCGATGACCCAATAAGTGTCGGGGAAATTATCTTTGATGCAATCGGCTACGAGTGCATTGAGTTCGGACAAAGTCAGGAAATCCATCATCAGTATTCAGTATTTGATGAACTTACGGACATAGCGTTTGTTTCCCACATTCAGGTAAGCGATGTAAATACCTTTCGAAAGGAAACGGATATCAATGGATTCTGTGATGGAAGTGCGTTCGAAGATCTTTGTACCCAACGCAGAGAAGATCATCAAACAGCAATTGCGGCAATCTTCAAGCGGCAGATTGATGAATAACAGATCGGAATTGACGTCCACCTGCAGGATACGGGGATTGTTTTCGATGGCGTCTATCGGCGTTTTGTTTTCGCGATATGCCTGATACACATCGGGTATGCCATATCCATAGATCGAATCGGGCATCAGGAAGCGGTTGGCATTCTTTTTTAGCGCAGCGATGATCTGTTTGTTTGTCAGATCCGGCAACGCCTGCCACAGACATGCTCCCAATCCGGCCAGGATGGGAGAAGCGAACGAGGTGCCCGAACCATCGCCCACATTCCCGCTTTCGCCAACGATGGCGGCATTGGTCCCTACAGCCATCAGGTCGGGTTTGATGCGTCCATCGGCGGTAAAACCCATTGAAGAAAACGTAGATACCGGATTGTCTGTCGACTGTCGCACCGCGCCGACAGCCACGATGTTGTCGGCATCCGCAGGAAAAGAAATTTTTATCCAGGTTTTATTTCCTTCATTTCCGGCAGCAATGAAGACCAACATCCCTTTGTCGGCTGCCATAGAAGCAGCCTTGCTGATCAACACGCTATTTCCGTCGAGTTGGGCATGCGTATGGTTCATCTCCGGCAGGTCGAAATGGGTATATCCCAAAGAAGAATTGACCACATCGACGCCCACGCTGTCGGCATATTCTATGCCGGCGATCCAGAAATCTTCTTCCACCAAAAATTCTTCACCGTTTACTTCCGTCTGGATGAGATAATAGTCGGCTTTGGGCGCGGTGCCTACCATGCTGCCGGGCTTTTCGGAGAGCATGCAGGATAACACTTTGGTGCCGTGCGAGGCACTGGCATCGAGACTGTTGTATTCATGCTGATGCGTGAAATTTTTCACATCGCGAATCTGATCCCTATTGAAACCCTCTATCTGGGTGGCATTCAAGAAAGTGCCGTCGATAACCCCAATGGTCATCCCTTCGCCTCGGAATCCTTCTTCGTGCAACAATTCTCCTTTATGAAGATGTATCTGGTAATACGCATCCCCATAATAACTCACGTTGGAAGTCTTTTCATATTCATATTTCACCGACGAAAGCGGATCTCCCTTCAAGACGGAATTGATCAGCGTCCCTTTCCAAACAAATACAGCCGAGTCGACAAACGGGAGGGCTTTCAGTGAATTGACATCATTGCTGTCGGAAACATAAACCACGACGGTATTCACCCATTTGCTGACCGCTTTGATCGTCGCATTCTGCTCTTTGATTCGGCTAAGATAGACAGGATCTATCGGCAAATCAGTGCTATCTATATTTATGCCTTGTTTTGTGCGGCGATCGATGGCCTTTTGCGAAAGGTATTCAGACGGATTGTCGAGCGTAAACGGCGGATTGCCTTTGTCTTTGAGCAGCAGGCGAAACATAAATCCGCTCGGATCAGGCTCTTGCGCATAAGCAGGCAAGAGAAGTGCGAAAATAAGAAGAAAAAGAAAGCCGTGTTTGTAGCGATTGTTCATTGCATTGTTATGATTTAAATTTCTTCAGAAATCTTGTATTTATTGCGTTCCGGCGCATTGCGGGAGATCAGTTCTCCGATAAAACCTGTAAGAAAAAGTTGTGTGCCTATAATCATGCAGGTCAATGCGATATAAAAATAAGGCGTATTCGTCACCAGGCGGTATTCGCCACCGGAGTGCATCGCGACCAATTTCAGGAGGCCAACGGCAACGACGGCGACTAGCCCAAAAAGAAACATGAGCGTTCCCAATACGCCAAAGAAGTGCATGGGCTTCTTCCCGAACTTCGACAAGAACCAGAGGGTTAACAAATCCAGATAGCCATTGAAAAAGCGATTGATGCCTCCGAATTTTGTTTTCCCGTATTGCCGCTTTTGGTGCTTGACTTCCTTCTCGGTGATTCTGCTGAACCCTGCATTTTTAGCCAAATAAGGGATATAACGATGCATCTCGTTATAGACTTCGATATTTTTAACTACTTCGCTGCGATAGGCTTTGAGTCCGCAATTGAAATCATGTAACTTGATTCCTGACACCCTGCGTGCAGTGGCGTTGAATAATTTGGTGGGCAGGGTTTTACTCAGCGGATCATAGCGCTTTTTCTTCCAGCCTGAAACGAGATCGTATCCGTCTTTCATGATCATGCGGTACAATTCCGGGATTTCGTCGGGGCTGTCCTGAAGATCGGCATCCATGGTAATCACGACATCCCCATGACTGCGTTCAAAGCCGCAGAATAGAGCGGGCGATTTCCCGTAATTGCGGCGAAACCGGATTGCTTTGATTTCCGGATGCAGCCCTTTGAGCCGGCGGATGACGTTCCACGAACTGTCCGTACTCCCGTCATCAATGAAGATGATTTCATAACTGAATCGTTCAGCGTCCATCACTCGCTTGATCCAGGCGTGAAGTTCCGGAAGCGATTCGGCTTCATTAAACAACGGAATGACCACAGAAATATCCATATCGTTTGTTTTTTAACGGCAAAGGTATAATATTTTATGATTCATTCAAATCGTTGCCGCTTATTTCTAAGACGATATCTCGACAAAAAAGGCAAGACATCGCCCGTCGGGATGCCGGATTAAACGCATTCACAGCCGTATTTTTTGCATTTTTAGCGCAAATACGGCCATTATTTTTATTTTTAATGTCCAACTTTCAATTATTTGTTTTACCTTTGCGCAGATTTATAATTTTTAAAGCATTACAGTGATGTATTTAGATTCAGAAAAAAAGAAAGAAATCTTTGCTAAATACGGGAAGTCTAACACTGATACCGGCTCCTCTGAAGGCCAGATAGCATTGTTTTCCTACCGTATCTCGCATTTGACTGAACATCTCAAGTCAAACAAAAAAGATTATAGCACCGAAAGGTCGTTGCGAATGTTGGTTGGTAAACGTCGTCGTTTATTGGATTATTTGAAAGATCGCGATATTGAGCGTTACCGCGCCATCATTAAAAAACTCGGAATAAGGAAGTAATTTCTTTTCCATTTCGTAAAAAAGGTGAAATAAATGTATGTTTATTCGCCTTTTTTAATTTAAATCATTTTTTAATTTTTGTTCCCGTAAAATTCTAATCGCGAAAAAATTTCTTTAATGAAACGAGCATGATTTTCAAACATCCAAGTTGATGACAATAATAACATGCGAGTTCCATTATAAAAACAAATTATTTACGTATGAAATCAACAATAATCCACTCATCTGTTCTCTTCAGTTATTTGTTAATTGTTACTGCAAATCTATGTGCACAAAACAAGGACGCAGTAGAATCTGAAAGCAATACGGGATGGGTTATTGGCCTCAATGGAGGCACTTATGGATTGGGGATTTTTGGCGTAAAGAGTATCAGTTCGTACTTTGATGTACGTTTCGTATTGGAGGGCATATCTCTTGCTTCCAATAAAACCTATTCTTTTCAGTCGGACAACAATATCACCGGCATGCCGGTCACGGGCAGTTTTTCCAGTTCAACCCTCAACATGTTTAATGTCGGTGCGCAATTGGATATTTTCCCTTTCCGGACCGAATGGATTTGTTTGACGGAAGGTTTTTTTATCGGAAACAATACCATCAGCTCTCTGTGGCGGGTGGATGATTATACGATTGGGCAAGAAATTGTCTTTGAGGGAATTACCGTCCATCCGAATCCTGATGGGAGTTTCAAGACAAAAATCGTTCTGGGTCAGGTGATAAAACCCTATTTCGGATTGGGGATCGGGCAGCGGCTTACCCAACATAAGATCGGAATCAGGATGGATATCGGTTTTGTATATCAAGGACGATTCAATGTGAAAAGCGACAATATTTCCGGCACCAATCTGAATGTGATTGCGGATGATGTTGACGTAAATTTTAATAAAGAACTGCTTCGCTGGTGGCCGATGTTGAATTTCTCAATCGGATGCCGATTTTGAACGGGAAACATAAGGAATCAAACAAATGACACCTGAATATCTTAAAAATGACGGCAATTTATTTTTTCTGCTTGCCGGGCCTTGTGTGATAGAAAGCGAATACCTGGCATTGACGCTTGCCGAACGGGCAGTCGAAATCACCCGCCGCCTGGGTATCCCCTACGTTTTCAAAGGGTCTTACAAAAAAGCAAACCGTTCGCGTATCGATTCGTTTACAGGCATCGGCGATGAAAAAGCTTTGAAAATCCTGGCCAAAGTCGGACAAACTTTCGACATTCCGGTTGTGACGGATGTGCATGAAGTCGCCGATGTGCGTATCGCTGCCAACTACGCAGATATCTTGCAGATTCCGGCATTCTTGTGCCGTCAGACGGATTTGCTGGTTGCAGCCGCACAGACCGGCAAACCGGTGAATGTGAAGAAAGGCCAATTTCTTTCGCCTGAAGCCATGCAGTTTGCGGTACGGAAGATCACCGATTCGGGCAACGAGCAGGTGATGATCACGGAGCGCGGCACCACTTTCGGATATACCGACCTGGTGGTGGACTATCGCGGCATTCCGCTGATGCAATCGTTCGGATTTCCGGTGGTGATGGATGTCACCCATTCGTTGCAACAGCCCAATCAGACGACGGGCGTCACCGGCGGGCTGCCCCAATTGATTGAAACCATCGCCAAGGCTGCCGTTGCCGTAGGTGTTGACGGGCTATTTATTGAAACCCACCCGTGCCCATCCGAAGCCAAGTCGGACGGGGCAAACATGTTGCCGCTGGATCTGCTCGAGCCGCTGTTGCAGAAGCTTGTCCGAATCAGGGAAGCGGTGATGATTGATTTGAGGTAGTTGATATTGTAGGCTTTCGATGCGTCGAAAACAGCGTGTTATTTTAAAATCATTCTACCGAAATATTGCGGACAAATTTTCCGCCAACTCTCCACAATCCCGGCAAGTAATCGCGATCGACTGCTTCGATATTTAGTTCGTTGCCGTTAAGGATATAATAACAGATGTAAGGTTTCATACTGATATAATCAACCTCCTTACCGCTTTCGTCAGATATTTTTTCAGGGAGTATCACCAGAATATCTTCGTTATACAAAATGTGTGCTTCTACCGTAAGCGCAAGCCCTCCGTATTGTTTGGTTGCGACCTCGTATTTAATCTTATTTTCGTCGAAAGTATATTGAATGGACGAATATTTTGCCCACACAGTACCCCCTCTGCCGTTCCACGTTCCATCGAAGCGGTTGGGGTGTTCGGCAGTATATGCCTCAAACGCTTTTATTGTTTCAATTTGCGATTCTGTGTCGAATTTGGGTACGCCATCCTCCATCTTTTTCAGCACTTCGACGTCTTTGTCTTTCCATTCTTCAAGGTAGTAATTGACAGCGCCGTTTTTCCCGCCTTTTGAACGCAGGTTATAAAATTTTCCTTCTTCAAAGTCCAATGATACTGTCGTCAGTCCGTTTTTGAACTGCTTCTTGGTGATCCATGTCGACTGGTCGTTACCGATTTCCTGAAAAAGAAAACTGTTTGTTCCGGGACTTACAAGATAAAATTCACTGCTGGGTTTGGAACTAAG
>JAISUK010000063.1 GCA_031272075.1 Dysgonamonadaceae bacterium | reverse complement strand
GAGACGGTGCATGCACCGTCTCTACCTCAGTTCTACGATCTCGGAGATTTCGCTTTCGTTGTTGTCGGCATTGACTGTCGTCAGGCAGTATTTGCCTTTAGCCGGTAGCGTGAATTGGTGGTCGGATGTGATGGCAATGATCGTGCCTTTGTTGTCCGAGACTTGATAAATCACAGTGCGCAGTCCGGCATCAGCCGTCCATTTGAGGGTATTGCCGGAGAGGAGGATTCCGCCGGCGGGGGTCGGATCGGACGCTGTTTTCCGACCTGCAAACGGGATCAGTGCAGGATTCTGATAAATATTGTCTCTCAAAATGTCGATGATTCCGAGTCTGTTCAGATTGAAATATTGTGCGCTGTAATGGATACTGCCCTGCACTTTCGACAGGTTGCGGGCGAGACGGAACTGTTCCGCCAGTTCGCTCACCGTCTGAAACTGCGAGCCATATTGGGCATCTCCGAATTTGTACAGCCCGTATCCGACCATATAGACTGCCTTGTAGCAGTATTGATGCCACCACGACAGGCGTACATTGAAGCTCGAAGACGCTGTGCCGGTAGCGATATATAATTGCGGGATCACGACGTCGATCCAGCCTTCTTCGCACCATTTTACCACATCGGCTTTGAGCGAATTGAGGTTGTAGGTATTGTCGGAAGTCGGGCTGACGGAAAACACGACGCCGGGTTTGTTGGTCGTGATGACGTCGTACACATTTTTTATCGCCTTATCGACATTGGCTCTGCGGAATGACTCGATGTCGGCATACCCCGCGCCATATTTTTTGAAGTCTTCCGCATCGTCGAGTGAGGAATAATCGCTCGGATCGGGATAGAAATAGTCGTCGAAATGGATGCCATCGACGTCGTATTCGGTGATGACCTCTTTCACAATGTTGGCGATCAGAGTCTGCACTTCAGGCAAAGCCGGATTGTAGATCCGGATTTTGTCGTAATCTTTGGTCAGCGACTGATTTATTTTGGGATCCAATGCTGCAAACGGCACGGTCTTGTCCGTCCGTCTGGCAATGCGGTAGGGATTCATCCAAGCGTGAAACTCCAATCCGCGGGCGTGTGTTTCGTCGATCATGAACCGCAGCACGTCGTATCCGGGATCTTTTGCTGCCACGCCGGTGATGGCACTGCTCCAGGATTCGTATTGCGAGTTGTAGAAAGCATCGGCAAAGGGGCGAATCTGAACAAACACGGCATTGATACCGATGGAAACGAACTTATCCAGGTAGTCGGTATAGAGTTTCTTCTGGGCAGTCACGGTGAGTTGCTCCTGCGGCCAGTCGAGGCGCCAGGCGGTGGCCATCCACACGCCGCGCAGTTCTTTTTGTTGCAGCTGGATAGCTCCGGATGGTTGTTCATCGGGGTCGGGATTGGAAGGATCGTCGGGGTCGTCATTCTTGTTACAGGCGACGGCAAATAGCAGCGTCAATGCAGTTATGTACAGCCAGTTAAATTTGTTCATGTTTTTTATATATTGATTATCGTATAATCTACCTGATTTTGCGGCAATGCATCCCGTAAGGGAGGCATGATTAATTTCTACCGAGTGAGAAGCGGTCTCAAAAGTCAGAAATTCATTTAACCGCAAAGTGCACAAAGGCTTCGCTAAGAACGCAAATAATACCGGCAAAGACAAAATGTTGGCAGAAAACAGCGGGGTTTTCTGCCAACATTGAGCGTCTGTCGGCTAAAAAAGCGAGATGATTATTCTTTGACTTTTTTGGGAATTTCCAGCACAGCAAATCCAGCTCCCGGAGCGCCTCCGAAGAGATAGAGTTTATCATTGCCGTCGGCATACCAGCCGATGCTGCCCGCAGCGGTTCCGGCCGCCACAGCGCCTCCAAGCGAATATTTGAGTATCGGGTCGTGATTACCGCTTTCCCAAATTTCGAGCGCTTCGGTTGTCGAACTGCCAAGTGTGAGGTCGTAGACCGTAATGGTTCCCGTACCGGGGACTTCGTTCACAACAAGATAGCGTTCTTTGTTGAAATTGAGGATGAACGCATCGCTACCACCTACTGCCGGAATTACCGATATCGGCACCGTATGCAGCAAGGAACCATTGGCATTGACAAGCATAATCGCACTTTGGTGTCCTGTATAGACATACTCGTTGCTAGCGCCGTCAACCTGGTTCCAACTTTGCCACAAACCACCGAAAGTAGCCATCGGTATGATTAACGGCTCAGTGACTGTCGTGAAATTTGTCACTGTCAGTCGTAAGATATTTGCCGGAGAAGGGTTGTTGCCAAGGTAAATATAGCCATTACCACTCGCATCCAGATTGACCGACATGTAGTCGCCGTAACGTCCGCTGCCGGTTGCCTGATTGGTAAATTCATACAAGATTTGCGGTTCCGAATCGGGATTGTCCCAATAATAGATTTTCACCACGCCTGTCGGTGGGGTCGACATGTTGCAGATATAGATATGTCCGCCTACAAGACGACCGCCGCTGACGGTGAAAGTGCCGCCGGAAATGCCGGTTGTCTTCAACATGATCGGGTCATCAATCTTACCCTGTTTCAAATCGGAAATTCTGAGCAGGTGCGGGCGTGTTCCGCCCTCGCGCGACACTATCAGCACATAGTCTTTGTCCATGTGGGACGCACGACAGTTGGCGCTAACCAGGTCCTTGTAAGTATTTTTGGTAGCACCCGAAAAGTCGTAAGCGACATATTTCGTGAAATCCGCGCCCCACACCGGGACATCGAGGCGGATGGTGACGAAATATTCGCGGAAGCGGTTTCCGTTGATCACTTTGATGGTGCGTTTGCGCAGCGACATTCCTTCGGTCGGAGTGAAATTATATTCGGTCGAATCGAGGTGAGCGCCTTCGGAGACCACTGCTTCAAATCTGATTCTCGACAGGTCGCTTTCTTCCGGCACATCGGGGAAAGTGATTTCCTTCGTGTTTTCATCCACAGTGCCGGCATAATTCTGGCCTCCCAGTCCTACGATGCTGATTGACTGTATTACGGTGAAATCGGGAGAATCCGACGTATCGTAAGTTTCTTCGCTGCAAGCAAATGCAAAGAACACAGCAAACAGCGCGATTGCATATTTCATTAAATGTTTCATATCAATTATTAATGATTAATTGTTAATTATTAATTATCAAAGGTCATTCGGCCAACCTTCGGTCTGTGCCAGATTGAATCCTTTGGTCTGATAATCGATCCGTTGATTTCTTCCTACCGGAGCGAGGTAAGGATTTACGCCCGTCACATTGAGGAAGGGCAACCGCTTTTGCAGGTTGGTAGGCGAATAGAATCCCACCATTTGGGCTGCATTGGTGCCGTTGTAGACGGTCACGGTGCCGTTCGCGTCGGTCACGGCGAGGATGCCTTTTTTGGAATCATCCAGCAATGCGGTTTTCAAATCGGCGGAATTGGCGTCGATCCAGGCGCCGCGCATGATGTCGGGATTGAGGTCTACATCCATGTATTCGAGTTTCTTCCAGCGTTTCAAATCCAACAGGCGCGCCGGTTCGTCGAAAAATTCCATGCGGCGTTCGCGGCGGATTTCCCAGATCAATTGCGGGACATCCCCGCGGTCGGGGCTGTTAGGCAGATTGGCCAGGCTCATGGCCGCCGTCTTCTTCACGCCTGCAGCAGTAGCGGCGTCACCGAGCGGACGATTACGGATTTTATTGATCGAGAGGTCGATATCCGATTGGCTGACTGCGCTTCCGCCCAGTGTGGCCAATTCGGCTTTCGCTTCAATCCAGTTGAGCAACACTTCGGCATAACGCATCAGCGGACAATCGTTCTCGTTGTAATTGCTCGTATATTCGCTAGCAATCGCAGAGCCATCTTCCAAATACGTAAGCGCCGATCGGCTGATGAATTTCACCGTATAGAGGCATGAACTCATCGATCTGGACGTCAATTTCTTGTAGAACGAAGCTTCATAACGCGGGTCGCGTGTTTTGATCAGATTGTCGTGCGAAAAGTCCTTATTTGCCGCATCGGTAGAGGTTTGCCAATCCGACCCGTCATTACAGATAAACGCTTTGATCAGTGAAAGATTGGGATTGGGATAACGGTTTTCCGTCATATTGCAATAGCTGGCCACATAATGACCGATGCTCTGACTCATATCGTAATGGCGATACATGATCACATCTTTGTTGCCTGCCAGGTTGGAGGAATTAAACAACGTCCTGAAATCCGTCACGATGTCGTATGTTCCGCGGTTGCGTACCCGATCTGCGCTTTCGACAGTCAGTTGCAGGAACTTCTTCGCCCGTTCACTGTTATTGAGGTGGTATTTTTGCCAGGTGCCTTCAAACAAGGCGATGCGGCTGGCAAAAGCAGCGACCACATCGCGGTTGACGTTCAGGTAACCGTCATCCAGTTTCACATTTTGCATCGCAAACACCAGGTCGTCATACACGGCGTCCATCACTTCATTGCGCGGGGTGCGCGGTTTGTAAAGGTCGCTGGGGTCGGCGTTATTGACTTCATGATCGTAATAAGGCACATCGCCGAAGACCTGCACGAGGCCGGCATATTCCATGGCGCGGAAGAAGTGTCCCACACCCAACCAGTGGTTGTATTGCTCTTCAGTGAGAACCCCTTGCATTTTCGTTTCTATGCGGTTGAGCATGATATTCGCCCGACGAATCCAAGAAAAACACCAGTTAGGCCCGACGTATGATTCCAGCCAGGGAATATAGGTGAGATCGGTGCTACTCGACCCTCTGTCGTTGGGCACCGACAGTTCAAAATTCGTCTGCGTACCATTGTAAACGATGTCGTCGTTGAAATTGTACGAATGGTGCGGCGCATATTCCGTACCCCAGGTCACATTGTAGCCTACGAAGTAGCGGGGTAAAAAGCCGTTGACATAGAGCCGCAGTTTGGCATCGCTCGACCAGAAAGTCTCGTCGTTTTCGGAAGTCAACGGCGTACGGTCGAGGACATAATCCTCGCAACTCGCAAATAATAAGACAGTTGAAAATAAAACTGCTGAAATTATATATTTGGTTTTCATATATCAAATAATTTTAAATATTAAAAACTAACCTGCACTCCGAAAGATCCGGATTTGAACATCGGCGTTCCGGTTCCCGTACGGCTCAAGTTGTAACTCGTGCTGAACATCGAATATCCCGAGATGGCTTCCGGGTCGATGGGAAGGCCCCGCAGGTTGTCGAAAGTGATGAAGTTTTCGAGCGAAGCATAGATTCGCGCCCTGCCGATATACACTTTTTTCAGGAGCTTGGTCGGCAAACTGTAACCGATTGTGATGTTTTTCACACGCAGATAAGCCATGTTGAGCAGGTATTTTGACTGCACCTGCAAACTGTAGTTGGAGTCCGCACCGCCGTTATCCCATGCACGCGGATAAAAAGCGTCGAGATTGGCTCCATGAATGACATATTCAGTACCATCGATCGTGTAGGTCATTTCTTCTCTCCAGTAATCGGTAGCGATTGCTTTGGGGATGGCGCCGTCGGAAGCATGGTAGCCGGGGATTGCCAGCTGGCCAGCGCCCCAGATTTGCCGTGAGCCGACGCCTTGCAGGAAGACGGAAGCATCGAATCCTTTATAGTCGGCGCCGAGGCGGAATCCGTATTCATAGCGCGGAGTGGAATTACCGATTACCTTGCGGTCGCCGGGGTCTCCGAAAGTGCCTTTGCCCGGCGTGATGTATCCGTCGCCATTGAGGTCAACGAATTTGACGTCGCCCGGTCGGAAAATCACCGTACCGCCACCGTCTTCGAGACGTGTCTGATAGACCGGATTGCTGCCGGCCAGCATGTACGACTGTTTGGCGGTGCCGTCGATGATGATGGTGACTTTCTTCATTTTCCTGTCTGCACCTTCGCCTTCCCAGACGAAGTCGTCCGTCTGATACAAGCGGTCGGTGACATAGCCCCAGATATCGCCGTAGCGCGCTCCGGTGGCGAAAGTTGAACCGATAGAGCGGTTTTCCCAGTCGGTTTTGTAGTCCGCGCCTTTGGTGATGAAAGTTTCACTGTCCCAAACGGTAGCCATCGCATTGATGCCAAGTCCGTTTTCGAACCGGTGGTTGTAGGTCATCGACACTTCCCAGCCTTTGGTCTGCAGATTGCCGAAATTGCCCTGCGGAGCGGCAGCGCCATTGGTATACGGGAGGGCGTCACCGGAAATGATCATGTCTTTCGTATCGCGCTGGAACCAGTCGAATGTCAGTCCCAGGGCGCCTTTCAGGAATTGCAGGTCGATGCCCAGGTCGAGGTTTTCGATCGTTTGCCAGCGGATATCACTGTAGATGGAAGCCGGCGTCGTGAAAGCGTAATCTTTTGAGCCGGCATTGTTCAGCCATGACAATTGAGAACGCGTCATCGAGGCAATATACAGACCGCTGCTCACCGACTGGTCGCCCACGCTACCCCATGACGCGCGCGCTTTGGCAAAATAGATGATCGGTTTCAATGCTTTGAAGAACGATTCGTTGGAGAGCACCCAACCGGCGGAGAACGACGGGAACCACTGCCAGCGCACATGGGCCGGGAATTTGGACGTACCGTCGCGCCGAATATTGGCTTCGAGCAAATAACGATCGAGGAACGAATAGTTGACACGTCCGAAGTAGCCCAACAGTCCACCCCAATCGGCTGAGCCGGTGACGGTATTGACGCCGGTGGCATAGTTGAACTGCGGATTGTCGTAATTATACAGATCTGTGATTGTGCCTTTGTGTCCTCTCGAACTCGAAGCGACGCTGTTCAACCCGATCATGAATTTGAATTTATGCGTATCTGCAATATCGAGGTTGTAGGTGCTGTAAACATTCAAATTCTTGCTGTTGTTGCGGACGGATTCGCGGCTGATCCAGGAATTGGCCGGCCAGGTGATCTGTGCAAAGCGGTAGGCCGGCACGCCGCCTTCTGCGACCTGGTTGCCCTCGTCGTCTACGAAGACCTGGTTACCGTTTTCGTCTACCCAGGGAATCTTACCGCTTGCAGCGTACCAGACATCTCCTCCCGTAAATATCGGATAGGCCTGATCGGTCATGGTTTCTTGTGTCCAATAGGTGTAGTCGAACTTCATATCCCAGTTTTTGGTGATGTTGAGCGTAGCGCCCAGATTGATGTTGGTATAGGCATTCCGGAGGGAAGCAGTGGGCGACTCGCGCAATTCGTACGCCGGATTGCGGACTTCATTTCCAAATTGATCAACCACACCCATCGGCATCAAGGCGCCCCAACGATAGGCATACAGCCAGGGGTCAGCCCCATAACTATTGACGGTAGGATAACGTTTGATACGATCGGAATAGATGGCACCCGCCCTGACGGTCAAGTATTTATTGACTTCGGTAGAAAGGTTGATCGACGCATTGTAACGCCGGAAATCGTCGGCTTTGGCGCCCTTGGTCAGTCCCGACTGATCGAGTATGCCCAGTCCGATATTGAAAGTGGTGGTGCCTTTTTTGCCGTTGACCGACAAATTGTGCGTCGAGGTCGGCGTCCAGGTATCCACCAGTGCATCAACGGAATTGTAGGTACGAATACCGAGCGTTTCGCCGTTGCTGTTGACATACCAGTCGCGGTTGAACACGATCGGAGCGTAAGGATCGAGCGTATTACCGTATTTTTGCACCCAAGCAAGCGATTTGAGCACACTTTCTTCATTCATTTTCCACATATTGCCGGTAGCTGCCGTGCCCGGATTTTCGGGATTGCGAGTGCGCGCGGCATCCAATGTGTATAACAGACCGTCGACGCCACCCATTTCGAGCGCTTTGGCGCGGTCTTGCCACGCGAAGTTGTTGGAATAAGACACCGTCACCGATTCCGTTTCGGCGCCTTTTCGCGTTGTAATCAGAATAACCCCGAAAGCCGCTTTCGAGCCGTAGATAGAGGTCGAAGCGGCGTCTTTCAATACGGAGACCGATTCGATGTCGTCTGGATTGATGATCTGGATGCTGGGCACTTCCACATTGTCGACCAGAATCAGCGGGTTGGCCGAACCGTTGACCGAACCGACCTGACCGCGTATCTTCATCAGCGGGTCGGAGCCGATTTCACCCGAAGCGACCACCACAGTCAATCCGGGGACAGAGCCCTGCAATCCGCGTCCTGCATCGGCAATCGGTCGGCTGCCGAGCGTCTTGTCGACATCGACGGTGGATACCGCACCGGTCAGGTTGACTTTCTTTTGTGTACCGTAACCGACCACCACCACTTCGTCGATCAACTGGGAATCTTCCCGCATTGTCACATTCAGCGTGTTGGTGGATGCGGTGGCTTTCACGGGAAGATATCCGATATACGAAAATTGTAATACAGGATTTGTCCCGGTGACATTGAGGCTGTAATTCCCATCAATGTCGGTCACCGTCCCGACGCTCTGGTTGCCGACCAGACTGACGCTGACGCCAATCATCGGCTCTCCTTTCGAATCGGTTACTTTACCTCGCACAGTACGTTGTGCTTGTTGTAAATCATCCGTCTCAGATACAGACGGATTTGCATAGATACAGGGGCTACCCGTAAAGAGCAGTACCCCTCCCCATACGACAAAAAACAGTAGCCTCAGAAAGACCCTTTTCCTCTTTAATTTTGTCATGATACCCTTTTTAAAATGTTAATAAATTAATGATTATAAAATAGTTAAATAACTAAACCGAGACGGTTGTTGTCTTTCTCGGCGCTTGGCTAACCGAAGAGACATCTCGGCAAATTTGGAAAATGAATGATGTAATACATCTTACAAATTTCGACAAATATATTAAGTAGTTTTGATCTTTCAAAACTTTTTTTATATTTTTTTTCTCTAAAAAGTAAAAAAAATCTACAAAGGGCGCTCTGGGTGGTTTAGAGGGGGGTTGGCGCTATTTCTCTTAAGACAAGCAACGCATCGGCGACAACGAAATTGCTGCCGCCGACGAAAATAAAATCATCGGTCCCGGCATTGGCTTGGGCAGCCTTCAAGGCATTTTCGACTGTAGGATAAGCAGTTCCGGACAGTCCGAGGCATTGGGCTTCGGAGGCCAGCGCCTTCGCGCTCAAAGCACGACTGACGGAGGCTTGGGTGAAATAGTAGACTGCCTCTTTGGGGAGCAGTTTCAAGATAGAGATATAGGCTTTTTCTTTCGAGAAGCCGATCACGATGTGAAGTTTATCGTAGACTTCCGACTGCAATTGTCGGGTGATGTATTCAAATCCGCCGCAGTTGTGGCCGGTATCCAGCACGATTTTGGGTTGCGTCTGCACGGTCTGCCACCTTCCGTACAATCCGGTATTGCGGACGACATGCTCGAATCCTTTGACGACTCTTTTTCCCTCGATGATGAAGCCGGATTTTTTCAATTCATCGACGGCGCAGAGTACGGTCTTGGTGTTTTTAATCTGCGCCAAGCCGATCAGCGGGTTGAAGATTCTGCCGTATTCTTTGGTGATAAATGTCCATCCGGGGATTCGGTATTTTTGTGCCGGCAGGATTTTTGTCATGAAAGGCGGGTTGTCTTCGGCGAAGATGATCGGCGCATTTCTCCTAGCAGCGGCGGCGCTGAATATCCGTCGGGTCTGTCGGTTCGCTTCTCCGATGACCACCGGGGTGCGCCGTTTGATGATGCCCGCTTTCTCTTCAGCAATGGCCTCCAGTGTATTTCCCAATTGAGCGACATGGTCGAGGCTGATGTTGGTGATGATGCTCAGGGCGGGTTGGATGATGTTGGTGCAATCCAGCCGCCCGCCAAGTCCGACTTCGATGATGGCCACATCCACGTAGTTGACGGCAAACCATTCAAATGCCATCGCCGTGGTCAGTTCAAAGAAGGAAGGCTGTATCCGTGAGAAGAAGGCTTTGTTGGATTCAATGAATTGAATCACAAACGCCTTGTCGATCATCTCGTCGTTGATTTTGATCCGTTCCCGGAAGTCAAGCAGGTGCGGCGAGGTATACAGTCCTGTCTTGTAGCCGCTTTCCCGCAATATGGAAGCGAGCAAATGGGCGGTAGATCCTTTGCCGTTGGTGCCTGCAATGTGTACTGAACGGAAATTTTGGTGCGGGTGATCGAGACGTTCATCGATCAACAAGGTATTTTGCAATCCTTCTTTGTAGGCATCGGCGCCGATCTGTTGAAACATCGGCGCGTGTTGATACAGGTAAGTAAGCGTTTCTTCGTATGTCATCATCATGGTATTCTATTGTATGATTTTATATATATTATTTTATGGTATCATGGTATTAATTTCTTCCAGCGTGAGGCAGGCAGTCATCACCGAAAGAATGTCGCGTATCAACAGCGAACGCCGTTTGGCGGTCTCTTTCAGTTGGCATTGCCTGTAGTGCACACCGACGAATTTCAATAATTTATCGAATGCTTCACTCTGATAGTAAGCAGAGTCGGGGTTGGCAACCAGGAAAATATTCATCATGCCCGATTTCAGGCTGATCTTCTCGATGCCGAGTTTCTTGCCGAGGCGCTTCAGCCGCACGATATTGATCAATTCTTCGCCCTGCGGCGGAATCTTCCCGAAGCGGTCTTCCAGATTCTTGACGAAACGTTGGATATTGTCTTCTGTTTCAATATGATCGAGTTCGCGGTAGATGGCGATACGTTCGGAATCGTTGGGAATATACGAAGCAGGAAACAACACCTCCATGTCACATTCGATATTCGTTTCCAACACGTATGAATCGCCGCTGTCGACCGCATCGGCATTTTTATAAAGTCCGGCGAAGGACTCGTTTTTAAGTTCCTGCACGGCTTCCGCGAGTATCCGTTGGTAGGTCTCGTAACCCAGGTCAGCGATGAATCCGCTTTGTTCGGCGCCCAGCAGGTTGCCTGCGCCGCGGATGTCGAGGTCTTGCATGGCAATGTGGATGCCGCTGCCCAATTCCGCGAAGTTTTCGATGGCCTGCAACCGGCGGCGGGCTTCGGGAGTCAGTTGGTGCAGAGGCGGCGCCAGCAGGTAGCAGAAAGCCTTCTTGTTGCTTCGGCCGACGCGCCCGCGCAACTGGTGCAGGTCGCTTAAGCCGTAGTGGTGGGCATTATTGACGATGATGGTATTGGCATTGGGGATGTCAATGCCGTTTTCGATGATCGTGGTGGCGATCAACACGTCGTATTCGTAGTTGATAAAATCCATGATGACCTGTTCCATTTGGGCGGGTTCCAGCTGTCCGTGACCCACAGCGATGCGGGCGTCGGGCACTTCCTTGTGGATGCGTTTCTTCAGTTCGAAAATCGTCTTGACGCGGTCGTTGATGATCAGGATCTGTCCGTTGCGGCTCATCTCAAAATTGATGGCTTCGCGGAAGATGTCGCTGTCGAAGCGGTGCACTTCGGTCTGAATCGGGTAGCGGTTGGGCGGCGGCGTCGTGAGGGACGACAAATCGCGTGCACCCATCAGGCTGAATTGCAGGGTGCGTGGAATGGGCGTTGCGGTGAGTGTCAAGGTATCGACATTCACTTTCATCTGTTTGAGTTTCTCTTTCACGCTGACGCCGAATTTCTGTTCTTCGTCGATAATGAGCAATCCGAGGTCTTTGAAAGCGACGTCTTTCCCGATCAGCTTGTGCGTTCCGATCAGGATGTCGATTTTGCCGTCTTTCAGTTTGGCGAGCATAGCCTTCACATCGGCGGGTTTGCGCGCTCTGGAGAGGTAGTCGACCGAGCAGGGGAAGTCGGCGAGACGTTCTTTGAAAGTATGGTAATGCTGGTAGGCGAGGATGGTGGTAGGCACCAGCACGGCTACTTGCTTCCCGTCGGTGACGGCTTTGAAGGAGGCGCGGATGGCGACTTCCGTCTTGCCGAAGCCGACATCGCCGCATACCAGCCTGTCCATCGGACGGGTATTTTCCATGTCCTGCTTGATGTCGTTGGTGGCTTTTTCCTGATCGGGCGTGTCTTCGTAGATAAATGATGCCTCCAGTTCTTTCTGCAAGTAGGTGTCGGGCGAGAAAGCGAAGCCTTTTTCCTGCAATCGTTTGGAATACAGCAATATCAGGTCGTGTGCGATGTCTTTGACCTTCTTTTTCGTCCGATTTTTCAGATTTTCCCATACGCCCGATCCCAGCTTGTTCAATCGAGGCGGCTCGCCTTCCTTTCCCTTGTATTTCGCGATCTTGTGCAACGAATGGATGCTGACGAAAATGAAATCATTGTTCTGGAACGACAGTTTGATGACTTCCTGCATCTTGCCGTTGATTTCCGTCCGTACCAGTCCTTGAAACCTTCCGATGCCGTGGTCGATATGCACGACATAGTCGCCGATCTGGAATTGTTGCAGCTCTTTGAGCGACAGAGCGATCTTGCCCGATCGGGCGCGGTCGGACTTCAGGTTGAATTTATGAAAACGGTCGAACAACTGGTGGTCGGTATAGAGACTGACTTTCAGGCGGTGATCGACAAAACCCTCGTGGAGCGTCTTTAGGATCGGCGTGAAAGGAATCACATCGCCCCGGTCTTCAAATATCGACCTGATACGTGCAATCTGTTTCTCGTTATCACTCAAGACATACAGTCGAAAGCCGTCGCGGATCCTTTCTTTGAAAGTCTGTGTCACCAGGTCGAAGTTTTTATGAAAAGAAGGCTGTATCTCGGTGGAAAATTCCACGACCGCTTGCGAAGCAGCCTTTTCCGTCAGGCCGACGGGTGCGCCGAGGTGAATCTTGCAGAAGTCCGTAGTCAAGGCGCACAGTTGTTCGTCGGTAACGATGACCGAAAGCAACTGCTCCGGCGATTGGAGCATTTCGGAATTGCCTGTCAGCACCGGATTCTCGTGCAGGACGGCATGGACTTTTTCGTAAACCCGTGGTTCGTTGCGGAACAGCAGCAGGTCGGTCGGTTGCAGGTACGACAGCAGACAGGTATCTGCATCGCCTGCATTGGCCGAGACAATATCGATGGATTCCAGCTTTTGTTTCGACAATTGCGTTTCGACATCAAAACTGCGGATGCTTTCCACTTCATCTCCAAAGAAGTCGATCCGATAAGGATATTCGTTGGAATAAGAAAATACGTCGATGATGGACCCCCTGACGGCGTATTGTCCGGGTTCATAGACATAATCGACCCGTTCAAAGCCGTACGTTTCAAGCACTTCGGCAATCCAGAGGCTGTCGACCTTTTCCGAGACTGCCAATTTGAGCGTCTTTTTTCGAAGCGCTGTTTTCGATACGACTTTCTCCGCGAGGGCTTGGGGATAAGTGATGATGAGGTGCGTGAGGCGAGGGTCGCTCAGTTGTTCGAGCGCTTCAGTGCGCAGGATTTCGTTTGCTGCATCGACTTGCCCATAGCGGATATGGCGTTTGTAGCCGGAAGGGAAAAACAGCACCTGTCGGTCGGTCAGCGCCTGACAACAATCGTGATAGAAATAACCCGCGTCTTCCGGATCTTCCAATATGCAAAGCATATTCCTCCCCGATTTTTCAAAGAGGGACACAGTCACAAGACTTGCGGCCGAACCGTGCAATCCTTTCAGGTAGGTGTTTTTTTGTTGCCGGTCAAGTAAAACCGTTGCCGCTTTTACCCCCGGATGCCCGGTCATTATTTCCTGAAGATCCGTCAATTTTAAGAATTTTTTCTGCAAAAGTAGCGATTATGCGCAAATATATGTACCTTTGATGACGAAAATTAATCGAAAAAAATGAAAGACAGCGACAGCATCATCATTATTCCCACGTACAACGAAAAGGAAAACATCGAAAAGATTATCCGCAAAGTCTTTTCGTTGGAAAAATCGTTTCATGTTGTAGTGATCGACGACAATTCCCCGGACGGCACCGGAGCGATTGTCAAGTCGCTACAGGGGGAATTTGCGGGACGCCTGCACCTGCTCGAACGGGAAGGGAAGCTGGGGCTGGGCACTGCCTACATTCTCGGCTTCAAATGGGCGATTGAACAGGGATACGATTATATCTTTGAGATGGACGCCGACTTTTCGCACAATCCCGACGACCTGATCCGGCTATACAATGCCTGTGCGGAAGAGCATGCCGATGTCGCCATCGGATCCCGTTATATCAGTGGCGTGAATGTAGTGAACTGGCCGATAGCGCGGGTGTTGATGTCGTATTTCGCCTCGAAATATGTGCGGCTGATCACCGGAATGAGAATTGCCGACACCACCGCCGGATTCAAATGCTATCGCCGCATCGTGCTGGAATCCATCGATTTGGATGCAATTCGCTTCAAGGGGTATGCATTCCAGATCGAGATGAAGTTTACGGCTTATCAAATGGGATTCCGGCTGAAGGAAGTCCCGATCGTGTTTGTCAACCGCCGCGAAGGCGTTTCCAAAATGAGCGGCGGCATCTTCGGCGAAGCGCTCTTCGGCGTGATCGAATTGAAATGGAAGAGCCTGTTCAAGGCTCGCAAGGCGCACGCTCCCGAGCCTTGATTTTCAAGCGCAAATCTCCCAATCAGAAAATATCGATCGCGTGGTATTTCGGTTCTACCAGCACCACCCCGTCTTTTGACACAATGCCCTGTTTGGTGTCTTTATACACCTTGTAGCAATTGTCTTTCGTCTTCTCTATCGCATTGAACTGCGGAGAAATCAGTTCCACGCCATCGTTGTTGATCATCCCCCAAAGCCCGTCCTTCAAGACAAACGCACGGCTGTCATCAAATTTGTCGATAAATTGGTACGTTGGCTTGACGATTTCTTTTCCCTTCTTGTTGAGCAAGCCGTAAGCGCTGTTACGGACCACAATAAACAGGTTGTCTTCCTGATTGAAAATGGCATCGTAGGCGGGCTCGCACATCAGTTTCCCTTCGTCGGACAGCAGTCCGGTCTTCCCGTCTTTCAGCGTCTTGTATCCGTCTTTGCATTTGAAGATAGCGGCATATTGCGGCGCGATCATTTCGTGACCGTTCTCGTCGAGCACTCCCCAAACCCCATTCTTCAATATCAGGTAGTGATCGCTTTTGATCTTTTCTATCTCTTCGTATACCGGAGCAACCAGCTCGACACCTTTCTCATCGACCAATCCGCAGGTAGAATCCTTGTACACAACGGCTTTCCCTTTCTCAAAATCGGAAATATAATTGTAGGTCGGCGGAATGAGTTCGATCCCTTTGTCCGAAATCAACCCCATCTTGCCGTTGAGGAACGTTCGGGCTTTCCCGCCATCGAATTTACTGATATACTGGTATTTGGGTTGGCACAGCACGACTTCCTTGTCGTTCTTCAATCCCCATTTTTCATCTTCCGAGAAAGGGCGCACTTTCCCTTTGTCCTGGTTTTCAGGAGCGTAGGGCATTTTCTGTCCGAGATTATTCAAGGAAGCGATTTCTCCGTCTTTGGCCACGTTGGCCTTGTTTTTATTGAAGTCGGAAAGCATGTCGTATTCGGGTTTGACCGTCTCGAATCCGTTTTGATTGATGATGCCGAATTTACCTGAGAGATAGATTCTCGCCCAGGGCTTGGCGTCTTTCTGCGATTGTGCGAACAAGTTGCAGGACAGACATAAAAAAACAATTACGGTTGTAAATACAGTTTTTCTCATCGCGTTTTAATAATTAAAGGTGTATATTTGAAATACAAAGATAAAAACAATTGATCACAAAGAATACAAATTTGGTGTAAATAGTTTTAATTGAACATGAAATGATTTTTGCCTCGGAGGTAGCGATGAGTGCGGCGATTATTTTGCAAACCAGCGTTTGAACTCCCCTACCCGCGCTTTGCTGATGATGATCCGTTCGGGCGTCGGCAAGATCAGGTTGACCGATATTTTGCTGCCGAACCACAACGAGATGTCTTTGATCGCCTTGTGTGCAATGATGTATTGGCGGTTCGCTCGAAAAAACAAATCCGGATTGAGTTGCAGCATCAAGGTATCCAGCGTCAGATCCAAATAGTAGGTCGGGCCGGAAAAACTCACAGCCTTGATCATTTTCGTATCAATATAGATGTAGGCGATATCGCTTACTGCCAATGGAATCAGTTTGTCTTTCAACGGGACGAGAAAATAAGTTTTATAGTTTACGGCATGCCGTTTGATATCCGTCAATAATTTATTTATCAAATCAATATTGTCGGAAGAATGAAAATTGAAATGTTCAAATTTCCGGATCGCCCGTTCCAATGCCTTCTTGTTGATCGGTTTCAATAGATAATCGATGCTGTTGACTTCAAAGGCTTTCAAGGCATATTCGTCGTAAGCGGTTGTGAAAATGATCGGGCAGGAGACGGTTGTTTTTTCAAAAAGAGTGAACGCGGAGCCGTCGGCCAAGTGGATGTCCACAAACAGCAAGTCGGGCTGCGGATTCAACTGTAACCATTCCAGGCTCTCGTCGATTGATTGCAGCACGGCGAGGATTCGTATTTCCGGATTGATCTCCAGGATCAGCGTCTGTAAAGCCTGCGCCGCAACAATTTCGTCTTCAATAATGAGCACATTCATCGGTAACATTCAAGCTATCAGTGGAATTTCTACTTCAAACACCCCGTCAGCGCTTCGGACTTCAATCTCCTTATTCCAAAGCAGGCGGTAGAGTTCCGCCAGATTCGACAAGCCGATTCGTTCGCCGTGTTCGGAATCTTTTTTCAGCTGAATCGGATTGGAAACGATCACCGTTGCCCGTTCGGTAGTAGATAAAACAATCGGGAGCGGCTGTTTGTTGCTGACCACATTGTGTTTGATGGCGTTCTCTACCAGCGTCTGCAAGCTCAGCGGGACAACGGAATAGGTATGGTATTTCGCATCGATCTTTCGGATAATCTGCAAATTGGAGCCGTAACGGATTTGCATCAGGTGACAATAGGCCAGCGTGAAGTTCAATTCGTCTTCCAAGGTGATGATTTCTTTATTCTGCAAGGTATATCGGAACACGAACGACAGCTGTTGTACATATTCGACCGCCTTTTCTGAGTCAGTGGTGATCAACGAACTCAGCGTATTCAACGAATTAAACAGGAAATGCGGATCGATCTGACTTTTAAGCGACATGAAGCGCGACTTCATGTATTCCGCCTGCAACATCTCATTTTCCAGCGCCATATTCTGCTGCTTGTTGGAGATATAAATCAATTGCGAAGTCAATACCACCACCACTGCAATGAAATAATCCCGAAACAGCCCTCCGAAAACAATAGCCTTGGGATGAAACATATTTTCGTCGAAATGGAAATGGACCGCCGACCACAGATAACTGAGGACAAACGTAGAGAGCAAAACCGACAGTATGATGTATTCGATTTTGCGTTTAGAGGACAATCCCTGCCGCTTCAGGAAATAAAAATTCACCAGATACAACAGGAAGGCGATAGAAAAGTTCGCCAGGATACGTATGACCGTAAAATCCAGACGAAACTCGTGGCGCATGGGGCCTCTTTCCAGATTGGGATCGTGCCCGTAAAAAAACATGATCAGGAAAATCATGTTCATCAGCAAACTGATGAACAATGCCAACCCGAAAGCGGTACGCCAGTTTAAATGCGATTTTTTTGCTGTTACTTTTCCCATAAGGCCGAAAGAAGTCAATTATTCATAACGCAACGCATTGATCGGATCCAATGAAGCCGCTTTCTTGGCAGGATACCAGCCGAAGAAGATGCCCGTGGCAGCACAGACCAGGAACGAGATGCCGATGGCCGGCACACTGGCGATAAACGGCCAGTTCAGTCCGATGGAGGCGCCATACGACAGCAGCAACCCCAGCAAGATGCCGAGGATTCCGCCTATCAGGCTCAGAATGATACTTTCACACAAGAATTGCAGCAGGATATCCCGATTTTTAGCGCCGATAGCCATACGCAGCCCGATCTCTTTGATCCGTTCGGTGACCGTCACATACATGATATTCATGATGCCGATCCCGCCGACTAGCAGCGAGATGGAGGCGATCGCTGACAGCAGCACTGTCAGGAATCCCGAAACCGAATTCATCATCTCCAACATTTCTTGCTGGGTGCGGACATCAAAATCGTTCTGCTCATCCGCCCTCAATTTATGGGTGTCGTGCAGGATGGTTTCGATCTCTTGGGTAGCCAGCGAAGCCGTCTCTTCCGACGAAGCCGATGCCATGATCATGTGGATATAGGTGATGGCCGCAATCCGCTTTTGCACAGTGGTATACGGCGCTATCACCACATCGTCCTGATCCTGCCCCATCTGATTCTGTCCTTTGCTTTCGAGCACACCGATGATTTTAAACGGTATCTTATTGAAGCGGATCATTTTGCCTAACGGACTCTCGCCGTTGGTAAAAAGATTCTTCACCACCGTTTCCCCAACAATACAGACTTTCGCCGAGTTGCGCACATCCGTTTCGGTAAAGTTTGTTCCTGACGCCACTTTGTATTTGCGTATGGAAATCAATTCCGCATTACCGCCCTGCACGCTTCCCGGCCAGTTGTTGGATCCATTCACCAATTGACCGGAGACATTCACCAGCGGAGAAATCGCACTGATATATTTCGCCTGGCTCCGGATGGCCTCCACGTCGTTCACCGTGAGCGTCTGCACGTTCGTCGAACCCACATTGACGCCGCCTTGCCGCTGGCTGGCGCGCATCACCATGATCAGGTTTGTGCCCATCGTGGATATCTGGTTGTTGATGCTTTGTGAAGAACTCTGTCCAAGGCTGACCATCGCGATCACCGAAGAAATCCCGATCACGATCCCCAGCATGGTGAGGAATGCACGTGTCTTGTTTAGCAGCAATGCTTTGTAAGCTATTTTGAATAAGTTTAATAAATTCACTGTGATATGCTTTAGATGTGAAACGGAAATGACTAATCGTCGTTGACAGGCAATGCCGCCAATGCGGCGCCTGCCGATTGGGTGACCAATGGCGTATCTTTCACGATATGTCCGTCGCGCAATTGAATCATACGTCCGGTAAAATTCGCTATATCCGGCTCGTGCGTCACAAACGCGATGGTTTTGCCTTCTTCGTTTAATTGCTGAAACAGGCTCATGATCTCGTACGAAGTGCGGGTATCCAGGTTGCCCGTCGCTTCGTCAGCCAACAAGATCACCGGATCGTTGACCAACGCGCGGGCGATGGCTACCCGTTGCTGCTGACCGCCGGAAAGCTGATTCGGCAAATGCAGCATCCGGTCTTGCAAGCCCACTTGTTCCAATGCCCGGATGGATTTCTCCCTGCGTTCTTTGGCCGACACCGTATTGTTATACAGCAACGGCAATGCCACATTTTCGAGCGCCGTGGTCCGCGCCAATAAATTATACGACTGAAACACGAAGCCGATTTTCCGGTTGCGCAGGACGGAGAGTTCATCTTTGCTTCGCTGACTTACGGGGTTCCCGTCGATAAAATATTCGCCCGAAGTAGGGCGGTCGAGGCATCCCAAGATATTCAGCAGCGTCGATTTCCCGCTCCCGCTGGTACCCATGATGCTCACAAATTCGCCGGAATAAATGGTGAAAGAGATTCCTTTCAAGGCATGAACCTGTTCGCTCCCCACTTGGAAAGTACGACGCAATTGCGCTATTCTGATTATTTCATTCATACAGTAAAAAAATAGAAATTAGAAATTAGAAATTAACTAACCACTAACCACTAACCACTAACCACTAACCACTAACCACTAAAATCAACGTCTCCTCGGCGGTCGTGGCATAAACGGATTGGATGCAGGGTCGCCGCCCGTGTCCTGTTTGCCTTCCGCTACCGACAGGACGACCTGGTCGTCAGCCTTCAGACCTGATTTCACAATACTGTTCACGCCGTCCGACAATCCTGTCACAATCTCCCTTCCGGCCACTCCCTCTGCCGTTTGCAGCCAGACAAGTTTTTTCGACGGATCAAGCGTCGGTTCAGGAGTTTGTTTGGATGGCTCTCCTGGAGTTTGCACGGGATCGGGCACAAAGAGTTTCAGTTTCATCCGAGCGAAGATTTCGGGCGTCGGCTCGAAATTCAAAGCCTCAACCGGAACCACAAGTCCGGTTTCCGATTGTGTGACGATCGTAATGGTCGCCGTCATTCCGGGATACAATTTCTCATCGGGATTCGGCGCTTCGATGATCACCGTGTAAGTCACCACATTGTTTGTCACTGTCGGCTGCAAGCGAATCTGGTTGACAACGCCTTCAAAGGTGTCGTCGTTGTAGGCATCCACGCTAAAGCGGACTAGTTGGCCGACGCGGACACGGCCGATATCCGCTTCGTCCACATCCGCCTCCACCTGCATCTTGGTCAAGTCGTTGGCGATGGTAAACAAAGTGGGCGTATTGAACGAGGCTGCCACCGTCTGTCCTTGTTCTACAGAACGGTCGAGGATGACGCCGTCGATCGGAGAATAGATCTCCGCGTAGGAAAGATTCACTTGCGCCTGATGCAGGTTGGCTTTCGCATTGGCGACGGAAGTTTCCGCCTGAGCCAAGCGGTTGACGGCCTCTTCGTAAGAGACTTCCGTCGCCGCTTTCACATCGTACAATTGCTTCACTCGGTTGAAATTTTGCTGTGCATAGCGCAGATCGCTTTCGGAACTTTCGAGACTGGCTTTTGCCTGCGTCAGGCGTTCTATCAGCGTCGATTTGTCCAGTTCCGCCAACAGTTGTCCTTTTTTCACCTGTGAATTATAATCCACATAAATCTTCTCGATGACGCCGGAAACCTGTGTTCCCACTTCCACTTCGTCGACCGGCTGTACGTATCCGGTTGCCGTGACTGTCGTTTCTACCGTCTCTTCATGAATCGACGACGTATTGAGGTACATGTCCTTCCCGCCTGCCCCTTTCAGGAAAAAGAAAACAATCAGCGCAACCACTACCACAATACCGATAATTATCACTATTTTCTTGCTCATATATTATAATAATTTCTAATTACTAACCACTAACCACTAGCCACTACTACATCGTCACCCTCACGCCCATATAAACATCCAGGATCTTTCGCCGCAAGATAAACTCATATTTGCTTTGGATATAATCGTTCAGGGCGCTGATGTAATTGTTTTGCTGTTGCAGCAGATCCACTGCGGTAATCGAACCGGCATTGAACTGTGCACGGTAAACATCAAACGTCTTGGAATAGGCATTTTGCCTCACAGACGTCGTTTGATATTTATTGTATGCAGCCGTCACCTTCCGATGTTCCGTCGCCAGTGTTTGCCGGATGTCCAGTTCGTTTTGTTTCTTGTCCAGTTCGGCTTGTTTCAGGGCTATCCGTTTCTGAGCCACCTGCGACTTGGTGCGGTTGTTATCGAAAATCGGGATGCTGACAGAGACGCCGAGCTGTTCGGTCAGGCGGTTGGAGAGTTGTGTGCCGAACCCGCTGAAATCCGTATGACCGGAAGCGACGCTGCCATGCAGGCTGACTGTCGGCAGGTAATTGGCTTTCGACAGTTTCAGTCCGATTTTCGCCAGTTCGATATTGTATTCCTGGATTTTCAGGTCGGGCAAAGTCTCAATGGTGCGTTCCATCGCCTCCTCCAATGGCGGAACCAGACTCAATGCCTGCAACGAAGCGGTATCAGGAGAAACTATCCGCAGGTCGGCGGTTGCAGGCATTGAGAGCAGGTTCTTTAACGATAGCAAGCTGTTATCCAGTGCAATTTGTGTGTCTACTACATTATTTTTATCATTGGCATATTGAGCTTCGAGCAACAGGTAATCGCTTTCCAGGATCTTCCCCAGCTGAAACTGGTCTTTTCCCTGTTTCACCTGTTCTTCACTGGCTTCAATCACGGCTTCCTGGTATTTGAGCAGTTCTTCATTTCCCAAAATCGTCAGAAACGCTTGCAGGATCTGCAAGGTCAGGTTGTTTTCGTATTGCGAAGTCTGGTAAACCGATTGTTCTTTGCGTAACTTGTTTTGCTGAATGGTATTTGAGATTGTTCCACCTTGATACAAAGTCATGCTGGAGCTTAAACCGTAGCTACCCGTCCAGGAAGCATCGTCCGTCGCATTGGAATAGCCGATATTTTCGCCTGCTGAAGCGCTCAGGCTCGGCAGTCGTTCTTTTTTTGATTGCTGATACACTTCTTCGCTGGCTTCTTCCGACAATTTCATGGATTGCAGGTTGTAATTATTGCCCAGCGCATAATTCAAACAATCATCCAGTGTAAAACGATAACCGCCGAAATCCTGCTCCTGCGCGGAGAGGACGCCGACGATCATACATGTCAAAATTCCTAAAACAATTTTTTGCATTACAGTCATAAATTTAGTTTTACGATGTGAAAGTAATCGTTCCTGTCGTTTCAATTACATGATAATAGATTCAAATGGAAAAATAAGGCGTTGAACTGCACTTTTTTAGAACTGAAAGCGAAAAATCAATGTACGACAAAAAGGTAAGCTGCCTTAACGCTCATTACCTGGTTGGACGAAGCCTGAAAGTAATCGCTTTTATGATTGCTTAACACATCCGACAGGCCGTAGTAATAGCGTCCATCGATGATGAAACTGCCGATGCCGGTGCGAAACTCCACACCGATGCCGCCCAGCAATCCATAATCGAACCTCCGTTGCACTTTCAGCTCGTGGTTTGGAGTAGATTCCAAGGGATAAGCGTTGTATATTTCCGCATTTTGCGTCTTTTCGTTCAGGTAGCAACCGACTTGCGGCCCCATCAGGAACAACACGCGCGCGCGTCTGCCCATATCGAAGTAGATATGTGTCAGCACCGGCACTTCAAAATATGCCAGCGACCGGCTGTAGTTGGTATAAATCATCTTGTAGCGGTCTTCGGGCAAGAGTGGACGGCGGATGTCGTCAAGGGCAGTGGAAGCGCGGTTCAGGCTGTCGGTACGTTCCATCCATCCCCGCATCGAATAATTCAACTCCAGTTGCAGGCCGATGTTTTTTTCGGAGATATAACGGACGGTCAACCCGCCGGCAAATTGTTGCAACATATCCTGTTTGACCACCGGATTGAAACTGACTTTCGAAAATGTCATTCCGCCATTGAAACCGAAAGCCCATTCCGGATTGAAAGGTTCGGAAGGCGCCGGAAGTTCGCTGAGCAATTCTGTCGCCAACAGCGGCGGCGAATCCTGCGCGAATCCCCCAATCACTTCGATGAGACAAATACATAGGAGAATAATCCGCTTCATCATCTATAAAGATCCTTATTGACCGTAAAATCGGGATTAAACGTGACCAGGTAGATATTGGTATTGATGAACCCACCCCAATTATTGACCCGCTCAAACTGGAAATCCGTCTGTATCCCTTTGTATTTCACTTTCTTGATATTCGCTTCGAAGGCAGCGCCATATTCATTCAATCCTTTAATGAAAAACATGCCCGTGTCGTAACCGAGGACACCGAATTTGGGATACGTCTCAATCAATCCCCTGGAATACCAGCGACTGAACTGATACTGAAAATCTTTCATCTCCCTGACGGTGGGATCGACATAAAACAGGCTGTAAAAATGCAGGTAGAGTTTGAAATAGTCTTCCATATAATCTCCGGCGTATGCTTGCCATCCGGGATAGCCGAACAGCGATACCGGATATTCCGGATGCGTATCATAAAAAATCTTCAACGAGGCGATCAATTTCACCAGCGATTCCTTGGAATCGTCCGACGGCACGATCACATTCAACCGCTGTGCGCTCAGCAATGTCTGAACATCTTTCGCCACCGTCTCGGCGGCCTTCACGACAGTCACCGACTCGTTGTTCTTTTTCAAGTCGGTCTCCAGCAGCTTCACAAATTCCGCTTTGTCATCGGTCGCATTGGTCAAATAAATGATGATGTTGTCGCCTTTGAAGGCATTGCAAAAAACAGCCGACGCCTTGGAATAGAGGTACGACTGGGGGGTATTGATCTGGAACGCATGGGGATTATTCATCGGCTCGTCGCTTTTGGAAGTAAAAGGGATGACATACGGGACTGACTTCTCCTTCGAAAACTGCGAAATCAACTTGATCTGCTTGTCGGTATAGCCCCCGATCAACAGGTCAACCCCGCTCAGCGACAGTTTCTGCAAGATGGCAGGCAATTCTTTTTCGCTCTTGCCGATGTCGTGCACCGACAAATCCACCGACACACCTTCGTTCTTCAGCCGTTCCAAGGCCATCAGGAAACCTTCGTAGTACTCCACAAAACGGTTGGTGGAAGCATTCGTTTCGTTGGTGTCTTCATTCAGTCCGAAAGGCAACAACAAGGCGACCCGCACCACCTCCATCCGGCCACCCATAGGCTGCCGGAAAAGCAACGCTTCCGTATCGTGCTTTTGCACATATTCATTGCCCACAGGCATCGGTTCTGTCACTTCATTGACCGGGATGCGGATGGTTTTCCCGATGGTAAATGTCTGCACGGACAAACCGGGATTGACAGCCACAATATCTTCGCCGGTCATCTGGTACATGCGGGAAACGGAATACAGGGTTTCTTTCGGCTGGATGGTGTGATAGTGGAACGAACCCGACAACTGCGGGACATTCAACGTGCTCCCTTCCCGAATCCCTTCCTTGCTTCCCGGATTGTATTTATAGATGGAATCGATCGGAATCTTGTACATGACGGAGATGGAATACACTGTTTGTCCCCGCTCTACCGTATGTAAAAAAAAGCGGTTTTCATCTTCGGGGGTAAAAAAAGTTTTCCCAAAACAAAATGCATTCTCCGATTGTACGTTATACAATAAGCAAATCAATAAAAAAAAGAAACGTCTGAATACGGTTACCATTTACTTGAATTTTATATAGTAGCGTACAAAGTTAGAAATAATTCTTAATTTTGGGTCATGAAACAAGGAATGAATTTTATAAAAATGTCTTTCGCCAAGGGATTAGGAATCACAGGACTCCTTTTAATACTGGTTTTTACCGCTTTACCGGCATTGGCGCAGTACGAAGTCAGCGGAGGATCGGGAACCCCGCTGTTTCCCGCAAACATCCCCTCGCCCATGCAGGTATACCTGTTGGACGGACTTCAGGGCGCGCGTATTGCCTTCACTTCGGACGACGGGAGTGTCCACAAATGGTATCGCTACAAAGACCGCGCAAGCAATGCCGAGCCGGTAGCCTGCGTACAGACGGGCAATACATCGTATATTACCGACATTGAAGACGGTTGCGGCTATTTTGTCGGCGAGAGCAATGTCCCCTCCACGCGGTATGTCTGGATCATCGATTACAGCAAATACCTGCCGACGTTCCGTTCTTTCCGTGTGGAAGAAGACGAAGAAAAATGTGATTACATCCGCTTGATTGCCGACATCGAAGCCCCGACGCTCTATTATTATACGCCTACCGGCGTCCGTTCGGAAATTACTCGGACTTATGTGTTGAAATATACCGCACTGCAATGGCAGGAAGACAATCTGCAGTTTGTGCCGGAAGAAATCGTTGATTCGTTGAAAGGACTGGTGGTCGAAAAAGTCCTCGACGCCCCGTTGACGGATACCGATTTCACACTGGCAGGCGACGCTTTCGCAGCGCATTTCGGGAAAATGCAGGCGCTGACAACGCCGGTCTATCAGGCGGTGGCAGTGGAAGCCCACGGCTATGCCGACCGGAAAAAAGAGAAGGCGGCCAATGAATTTGGCCCGACGGCAGGGAGCGCCGACCTGGGAGGTTCCGCACCGATCGACTTCACTTTTTCTGCTTACGCCAACGAACCCGTCGCTGCCATGTACATCTGGAAGATAGAAAAGCAGCGAGATCCGTTGACCTGGGAGCCGGTGGTGCGCTACACCGACCGCACGTTGCATTACACCTTCAACCAAGACGGTCTATTCCGCGTGGCGCTCGAAGTGATCGGTCGCGACAACTGTGTCGATTCCACCCAGACATTCACCGTCACCATCGGCGCTTCCGACATCAGGGTGCCGCAAGCCTTCAGTCCGGGCAGTTCGCCGGGCGTCAACGACGAATTTCGGGTCGCCTACTCTTCCATCCTCTCTTTCAAATGTGTCATCTTCAACCGCTGGGGAACCAAATTATTCGAATGGGACGACCCCGCCAAAGGATGGGACGGACGTGTCAACGGAAAACTAGTGCCTACGGGCGCCTATTTTTATATCATCCAATATACCGGCACCGACCACAAATCGCATACGAAAAAAGGGTCGGTCAATGTGTTGAGGGGAAAAGAATAAACAAATTATTGACGTATGAAATATCTCAGTTATCTGATCACGACAGCGGGTCTGCTGGTGATTGTAATCGCCGCCTTGCTGCTGCAAAGCAACGCAGACTTGCCGGAACCGCACGAGACAGCGCCTGCATCAACCACCAACCTGCCCGAACGAAAAGTGCCGACAGAGACTGTTTCGGTGCCCTTTGCTGACGAAATGGTCTTCTGCGGAGAGAAAATCTCGCTGGATCGTTACGATATGCACGAACGGTTCGACCGCGAACTCAATTCGTTCACCTATTTTCATTCCACCACGATGCTATATATCAAACGCGCCAACCGCTATTTCCCGATCATCGAACCCATCTTGCAACAAAACGGAATTCCCGACGATTTCAAATACCTGGCTACCATAGAAAGCAACCTGGATATCCGCGCATATTCACCGGCCAAGGCCGCTGGCCTCTGGCAGTTCCTGGCGGAAGTGGGAAGGAAATACGGACTGGAAGTCACCGACCAGGTGGACGAACGTTACCACATCGAAAAAGCGACCCAGGCGGCCTGCAATTACCTCAAGGACGCTTATGCGCGCTATGGCGACTGGGCAACCGTAGCCGTTTCTTACAATGCCGGCATGGGACGTGTCAATTCGCAACTCGACAACCAACAAGTGAATTCTGCTTTCGACCTGCTGCTGGTGGAAGAATCCTCTCGCTATCTGTTTCGCATCCTGGCCATCAAAGCAATCTTCTCCAATCCCCGCAACTACGGGTTTGTCCTAAAACCGGAGAATCTCTACATCCCGATTCGCACCAAGAAAACAGAAGTCGCCTCCGACATCCCCGACCTGGCAACATTCGCCAAAAAACACGGGATCAACTATGCCGTACTGAAAGATTTCAATGTCTGGCTGCGCGACAGCAAACTGAAGGTCACCCCCGGAAAGAAATACAAAATCGATATCCCAGAAAAGGATGACCTCTATTACAGCACCAACCATGCGAAGGTGCATGATGGCAACTGGGTTGGGGAGGAGATTTTGTAAAAAAATTCGTATCTTCGCGAAAAATAATTCAGAAACGATGAAACGAGCATGATTTTCAAACATCCAAGTGGATGACAATAATGACATGCGAATTCCATCCGACCTTTTAAAAACAAATGATTGACGTATGAAAATAGACTGGAAAACCGGCACTGTGTTATACCCGTTGCCGGCGGTGATGGTTACGGTTGGCGCTGAGCCTGCGGAGTACAATGTGCTGACTGTCGCCTGGACAGGCACAATTTGCAGCGATCCGGCGATGTGCTACATTTCTGTGAGGCCGGGCAGGCACTCCTATTCGATACTGAAGCGCAATATGGAGTTTGTCATCAATCTGACGACGGAAGATTTGGCGCGAGCGACCGACTGGGTGGGCGTACGTTCAGGGCGCGATGGCGACAAGTTTGCCGCGATGGGCTTGACGCCTGTCAAAGCGCATGTTGTGGCCGCCCCTTATATCGAGGAGTCGCCATTGGCCATTGAGTGTCGCGTGAAAGAAGTGTTGGCGCTGGGTACGCACGATATGTTTATTGCCGAGGTGGTCAATATTTTAGCCGATGACAGGTATATCGACGCAGAAACGGGCGAATTTAATATGGAGCGCGCCCGATTGTTGGTCTATTCCCACGGGAAATATTACGGCATGGGTGATTTCATTGGCAAGTTCGGTTGGAGTGTCAGGAAAAAGGGTTAGAAATAGATGAAAAAATTCGTAAAACCCATCGTCGGCTCATGGTTTGAGTTTGAGCACCACAACCAGGTTGGGGCAGCATATTGGAACGATTCACTGCGAAGATTCACTGCCGAACAGTGGCGAACACTGATCAGAGACATGTACGACGTTGGGATGGAATACCTTGTGATGCTTTCGGTAGCCTACGACGGCAAAACGTATTATCCTTCAGCTCTGCTTCCTCAGCATGATTTTGGGTGCGAAGATCCGCTCGAAGTCGTTTTGAGCGAGGCGGATAACTGTGGAGTGAAATTCTTTGTCAGTAACGATTACTGGCATGACTGGCGAAAGGTTGAAAATGCGATGAAAGACGAAAAAATATGGTCGCTTCGTGAGCGCGGAATGGAAGAAGTGGCAGCCAAGTATTCGCATCACAAGAGCTTTTATGGCTGGTATTATCCTAACGAATCGCAGATCAACGGCGTTCTTGACGACTTATCCATCAGTTATGCAAACCGTTGTTCGGCTATTGCACACGCCTTGACGCCTCAAGCGCTGACAATGATTGCTCCTTACGGGACACAATTATTCAAATATGACGAAAAATATATCCGGCAATTGGAAATGCTTGATATTGACATCATTTCGTATCAAGATGAGGTTGGTGTGGAAAAGATTACCGCCGAAGAAACAAGGAAACATTACGAAGCGCTGTATCGGATGCACACGAAAGCTGCGCGTTCGCGGCTGTGGGCTGATATCGAGGTATTTGCTTTCGAAGGGGAGGTTTATCGCAGTCCCGGCATTGCCGCCCCGTTTGAAAGGGTGCTTCGACAGATGGAAGCTGTCTCGCCTTATGTGGAACATATACTTTGCTATCAATACGTTGGGTTGATGAACCGCCCCGGTACATCCGCATTTGCCGGACATCGGGAATCGACGGAGAAACTATACGTTGATTACGTTAAATGGCTGAATAATAGACATTAAAACCTATCCCATTAAGGGACAAAATGTTGGCAGTACATACATAAATCTATAATTTAAGGTATTAACTCATAGTTATAAGCATATCTGACATTCCTTTTTATAGAAGGCGATGCCGTATTTGAGAAAATGGGTATAGCCGTCTTCGAGGAACTCGTCGGCATAGCGTTTGGTTTCGATTTGCTGCAACGCCTCTTGGCATTTGGCTTCCAAAGCGCTGTAAGCGGGCGCTATCTTCGCTTCTATGATTATTACGGGCTGCTTGCGCAAATACGGACGCATGAATATGTCGCAACGCCCGTCGCCCGTCTCGCGATTGGACTTCACTTCGTAGTCGCCCACTTTTACGAACAAGGCCGTCAGGAATCCGTGATAGTAGCTTTCGGCATTGTCGAAGTAACTGATTGACTTCATCAGCATGGTTGACAGATGCTTTTGGGCAGTCTCTTTGTCGCCCGCTATCAGCGCACGGACAAATTCTTGCGGGATGTCGCTCTGCTCAACTGTCGCGTCAAACCATCGACTAATCTGGTCATGATAGACAGTCGCGACCTCCGTATTGGGGATGGCAAGCGTGAAATAGCGTTTGTTACCTTTAAA
>JAISUK010000061.1 GCA_031272075.1 Dysgonamonadaceae bacterium | reverse complement strand
AGGCAGTTGCAGGTCACCTCGACGGGCGACGCCATAAGCGAAGTGACGGTAACGGCATTGCAGGGCATCCGCATCGCATCGCAGACAGGCATCGGACAACAGTCGTTCACGATGCAGCTCCCCGCGACAGCGCAGGGGGTATACATCGTGCAGGTACGGCTGGCAAGCGGTGCGACGACGGTAAAAAAGGTGAAAATCGCAATGTAACCGTCGCGTCGCGGGATTATGCGATTCATTGTCAGAGACGGTGCATGCACCGTCTCTACATTTTTAACAATCTACTTTCTACTTTCAACTTTTTACCGTAATTTTGTGGGCAAAACAAAATAATATTATTCTCTACAAAATTATGAATATTTATAACCGCTTTCAAGACCATTTGCAGTCTGAATTAGAGGCTATCAAATCGTCAAAGTTGTATAAAGATGAACGAATCATCGTTTCTCCACAACATGCGAAAATCAAAATTTCTTCCGGTCAAGAAGTGTTGAATTTCTGTGCCAACAACTATTTGGGATTGTCAGACAACCCCGAATTGATTGAGGCAGCCAAGGCCGCATTGGATGCCCGTGGCTACGGGATGTCGTCGGTACGGTTTATTTGCGGAACGCAAGACCTGCACAAAGCCTTGGAAACGACCATCGCACATTTTTTTGGAATGGAAGATGCTATCCTCTACGCTTCCTGTTTTGACGCCAATGGCGGGGTGTTTGAACCGCTACTGACGACCGAAGATGCCGTCATCTCCGATGCGTTGAATCATGCCTCTATCATCGATGGCGTACGCTTGTGCAAAGCAGTCAGGTACCGTTATGCGAATGCCGATATAGACGATCTGGAGCGACAACTGCAACTGGCGCAGTCACAGCGATTTCGCTTGATTGTGACCGACGGCGTCTTTTCGATGGATGGTAACGTAGCGCCGCTGGACGAAATATACCGGCTGGCAACGAAATACGATGCCATGATCATGATTGATGAGTCACATTCAGCGGGCGTGGTCGGCCAGACCGGACGAGGAATCACCGAATTATACGGTCTGCGCGGAAAGATAGAAATCATCACCGGCACCCTGGGCAAGGCTTTCGGAGGCGCCCTTGGCGGATTTACTACCGGAAAGAAAGAAATCATCGACCTGTTGCGTCAACGATCCCGTCCTTATCTATTCTCCAATTCATTGGCGCCTGCCATTGTTGCGGCCGGAATCAAAGCTTTCGAGCTGCTTGAACAGACGAACGACCGTCAAGATAAACTACATAAAAACACACTGTATTTTACCGAAAAACTGCAAAAGGCAGGGTTTGATATCAAACCGACACAGTCAGCCATTTGTGCTGTGATGCTTTACGACGCCAAGTTGTCGCAGGAAATGGCGAGAATGTTGCTGGATGAAGGCATCTATGTCACAGGATTTTATTATCCGGTTGTGCCCAAAGGACAGGCGCGCATCCGCGTACAATTGTCGGCGGCGCATGAAACCACTCATCTGGATCAGTGTATTGAAGCGTTTGTAAAAGTGGGTAAAATACTGTACGTTATAAAATAATCTATGAAACGAGCATGATTGTCAAACATCCAAACTGATGACAATAATGACATGCGAGTTCCATACGACCTTTTAAAAACTAATTATTGACGTATGAAAAAAATCCTTATTGTAGGGAGTACCGGGCAAATCGGATCGGAGTTGAGTGTGAAATTGCGTTCGCTTTACGGCAACGACAATGTGGTATGCGGATATTATACTCCACCGTTCCCGGAAGGATTTTTCGAGCAAGGGTCGACGGAAAAAATCGATGCCACCAACATCGAAGAGATCGCCCAAACAGTAAAAAAATACCATATCGACACAATCTACAACCTGGCGGCAATCCTCTCCGTAGTCGCGGAAAAAAATCCCGACCTGGCTTGGAATGTTGGGGTTGGAAGTTTGCGAAACTGCCTGGATGTGGCCAGAGAATACCGATGCGCCGTATGTACGCCGAGTTCCATTGGCGTCTTTGGTCCCGCCACACCGAAAGATTTGACTCCGCAAGACACGATTCAACGACCGAAAACCATTTACGGCATCACCAAAGTCGTCGGAGAACTGATCAGCGACTATTATTTCGATCACTGGCAAGTGGATACGCGTTCGGTACGCCTGCCCGGAATCATCTCCAATGTGACGCTTCCCGGCGGCGGAACGACGGATTATGCGGTAGAGATTTTCTACAAAGCGGTGGCAGGGGAAAAATTCAGCTGTCCGATCAAAGCAGGGACATTCATGGATATGATGTACATGCCCGACGCGTTGGATGCGATGATCAACCTCATGGAGGCAGACCCGGGACGGCTGATTCACCGGAATGCTTTCAATGTGACATCGATGAGCCTTGAACCGGAGATGCTGTATGCGGCGATTCGACAACGGATTCCTGAGTTCCGGATGGAATATGCCGTGAGCGAACTGAAGCAATCGATCGCCGAATCCTGGCCGAATGTCTTGGATGATTCCTGCGCCAGGAATGAATGGGATTGGAATCCGAAATTCGACCTGGAGAAAATGACGGACGACATGATCCGTGTGTTACGACAGAAAAAATCTAAAGTAAATGAGTGACATCATACACCTGCTCTCGGATGCCATCGCCAATCAGATCGCTGCAGGGGAAGTGATCCAGCGTCCTTCTTCTGTACTGAAAGAACTGGTAGAAAATGCTGTGGACGCGGACGCGAAGATGATCCGTATCCGTATCAAGCAGGCAGGACGGTCGCTGATTCAGGTGATAGATAACGGCAATGGAATGTCGGAAACGGACGCAAGGATGGCTTTTGAGCGACATGCGACCTCCAAAATCAAGTCTGCCGACGACCTCTTTGCCATCCGCACCATGGGATTTCGTGGAGAAGCGCTGGCATCCATCGTGGCGGTCGCCCAAGTAGAATTGAAAACCCGAAGGATGCAAGACGAGATGGGGACATACCTTTCGCTGTCCGCCTCACAGTTGGAAAAACAGGAGGCCGTCGCTACGAACGTAGGAAGTGTCTTTTCCGTCAAAAACCTGTTTTTCAACATCCCCGCCCGCAGGAAGTTTCTGAAATCAAACGAGACGGAACTGAAAAACATACTGACCGAATTTCAACGAATCGTGCTGGTCAATCCGGAGATCGGTTTTGAATTGGCACACAACGATACGGTCATTTATCATCTTCCGCCCTCCGGATTGCGGCAGCGGATCGTCAATGTCTTCGGCAAAAGTCTGAATCGTTTTTTATTGCCGCTTCAGGTAGAAACTTCCCTCGTAAAGTTGTCAGGATTTGTAGGCACACCCGTTTCCAGCAAAAAACGGGGAGCCCAGCAATTCTTCTTTGTAAACGGTCGTTTCATGAAACATGCGTATTTCCATAAAGCAGTAACGACTGCATTTGAACCGTTTATCCCAACGGGCGATGTGCCGAACTATTTTATTTACATGGAAGTAGATCCGGCAACGATTGATGTGAATATCCATCCGACAAAGACGGAAATCAAATTTGAAAACGAACAGGCAATCTGGCAGATTCTTCTCGCAGCGGTCAAAGAATCGATCGGCAAATCGGGCGCAGTGCCGGGGCTGGATTTCGAGCAGGAAAGAATGATCGATATCCCGGCGTATCACCAGGGAGCGCATCCGGCAACGCCGCCACAAGTGACCATCAACAAGGATTACAATCCTTTCTCCGTCACCAGGTCGGGTTACGATCGGGGAGCGAGCAGCCATTGGGAACAGTTTTTTGAAAAGCAAAAACCGGACAATTCGTTGTCGCAGGATGCCGCTCAAGCCTTCGATTCGGCGGAAGATCCGCAACAGCGCTTGATGGACTGTGACCTGCAAGCTGTGCAATACAAAAACAAGTACCTGATAGCATTGCTGAAATCAGGGCTTTTCCTGATTGATCAGCGCAGGGCGCATATCCGGGTATTGTTTGACGAATATGCTGAGAAAATAAAAAATCGACAAAGCATTTCCCAGCAGTTGCTGTTTCCGGAAATCGTGTCTTTCACTCCCCAAGAAGCGATTATCTTGCCTTTTCTGTTGGAAGATTTCGCCGCCATGGGGTTTGATTTGAGCAATCTGGGCAACAACAGCTATTCCATCAATGGCGCTCCTGCCGGTTTGGAAAATGTTGAAATGGCCGATTTTTTGAAAGACATGGTGTCGAAAGCAATGGAAACCGGTTGTGAAATCAAAGAGGAAATGACGGAAGCGACAATCCTTTCGCTGGCGAAAAAAGTCGCTATCCCCTACGGAAAACCATTGTCTACAGAAGAGATTAACCGCTTGACCGCCTCGCTTTTCGCTTCGGCTTCCCCGAATTATACCCCCGACGGCAAGGTGATTATTGTGGTGATCAATGATGAAGAAATGGAAAAACGATTCTTAAAGAGTTGAAGTAATGGCTAGGGGGCTAGGGGCTAGGAGTTAGTTAGTTAGTTAGTTAGTTAATATCTTAACTTCTACTACTTCTTCTAACCCCTAACCCCTAACCCCTAAAAAAGATGTACGGAATAAATTTAAATAGTGCGACGCCTTTGCGCCTCGAACCCGACCACCGGAGTGAAATGGTGAGCCAGGTGCTGTTTGGCGAACGGTTTTTGTTTGAAGACAGGCGTAATCATTTTTGTAAGATCACCAACGAGCGGGATCAGTATTCCGGCTGGATGGACGAAAAAGCGATTACGGAGATCTCCGAACAAGAAAACCGGGAGCTGGCCGAACAGATGTCTTACTATGCGGTCACGCCCCTGGCGGAAGCTTTCGACCTGATCACCCGTTGCGTCATCCGCATTCCGGCGGGAAGCGTCCTGCCGCATTGCGATACGATAGGAAAATTCAGCCTTCATGAAAAGAAATTCCAGATTCACCGCGATTTCATCCTGCCGGAATCGGAACTCTCACGTGAAGGTCTGGAGTTGACGGCATTCGCGTTTATCAATACGCCCTATCTGTGGGGAGGCAAAACGGTGCTGGGAATGGACTGTTCGGGATTCGTACAGCTGGTTTTCGGACTGCATGGCATCAGACTGCCGCGCGATGCCGGCGATCAGGCGGAAACAGGAATTCCGATAGCTCTCAACGATTTGGCGTCGGGCGACCTGGTGTTTTTCCGAAACGAAACCGGCCGCGTAGTGCACGTGGGAATCGCCCTGGAAAATCAGCACATCATCCATGCCTCCGGTCGGGTAAAAATCGATTTTCTGGACGAACAGGGCATCTATTCCGAGGAATACCGCGACTACACCCATCAATATCCGTTCGGGAGAAGGATGGCTGTTTCATCATAATATTATTAATATATTTTTACTAAAATAATCTCATTAATATCATAACAATCATGGATATGAAACGAGCACGATTTTCAAACATCCAAGTGGAGGACAAGAATGACATGCGAGTTCCATACATCCTTTTAAAAACAATTTTTTGACGTATGAATAAAAATGTAATTTCTTTAAGTTTGAGTGCAGCAATGATTTTAGCTTCTTGTAACTGCGAAAAAAAAGTGCAGGCAATCGACCCTGCGAATATGGATACGACGGTCGCAGCGGGAGATGATTTTTACCGCTATGCCGACGGTGGCTGGATGGATGCGAATCCGCTGAAACCGGAACATTCGCGTTTCGGAACTTTCGACCTTTTGCGCGAACAGAGTGAAGAACAAGTGAAAGAGTTGATTATCAATCTTTCAAAGCAACAGAATGCGCAAGGCAGTATCGCACAGAAAATCGGCGATTTATATGACATGGCCATGGATACCGCGCGGCTGAATAGCGAAGGCGTCCAACCGCTTTTGCCTTATCTGAAGCAGGTAGAAGCCATCAGCGACAAGTCGGAACTGTCGGCGTTGATCGCTACGATGCTCCGCAACGGCGCATCGCCTTTCTTCACGGCGTATGTCTATGCCGACGACATGAACAGTTCGATGAACATCTTCCATCTCATGCAAGGGGGATACAGTATGGGCGATCGCGATTATTATCTTGAAAACGATTCCAATACACAGCAAATTCGCGCCAAGTACACCCGATACATCGAGACGCTTTTTACGCTCTGCGGCTACAGCGAAGTACAGGCGCAACAGGCATCAGCAGCGGTGATGCGTATCGAAACAGCCCTGGCAACAGCAGCCTATTCACGTGTGGAACTGCGCGACCCTGTCGCCAATTACCACAAGATTACGGTGGAAGAACTCTCGCAGCAAGCACCGGCAATCGATTGGAAAGTATTCTTCCAAACGATTGGGATTGAGGATATTCACGAATTGAACCTGGCGCAACTGAAACCGATTGCCGAAGTCAGCCGAATCATAGAATCGGAATCTTTACAGGATATTCAATATTATCTGTTGGCCAATCTCATCAACAATGCTGCAGCAATGCTGCTGAACGAAGCATTGGATGACGCCAATTTCGACTATTACAGCCGCACACTGTCGGGAGTAGAAAAGCAACGCGACCGCTGGAAACGTGCGGTGGGCGTGATCAACGGCACGCTGGGCGAAGCCGTCGGGCAACTGTATGTGGATCGGTATTTTCCTCCTGCCGCCAAAGAAAAAATGTTGAATCTGGTGCATAACCTGCAAACGGCTTTGGGCGAACGCATCCAAGACCTGACCTGGATGGGCGATGAAACCAAAGCGCAGGCGCTGGAAAAACTGGCTGCGTTTCATATCAAAATCGGCTACCCCGACAAATGGCGCGATTATTCGGCTTTGGAGATCGACAAAAACCTGTCGCTGCTGGACAATATGATGGCTGCCAGCCGGTTTGAATACGATTATATGATCAGCAAATTCAACAAACCGGTCGATAAAGACGAATGGCTGATGAACCCGCAGACCGTCAATGCGTATTACAATCCGGCTACCAACGAAATTTGCTTCCCGGCAGCGATCTTGCAACCGCCTTTCTTCTTTTTCGATGCGGACGACGCCGTCAATTACGGCGCCATCGGCGTGGTGATCGGTCACGAAATGACGCACGGTTTCGACGATCAAGGACGCCAATTCGATAAAGACGGTAATTTGAAAGCCTGGTGGACACCCGAAGATGCCGCCCGTTTTCAGGAACGCGCACAAGTCCTGGTCGATTTCTATGACCAGATTGTTGTCATCGACACAGTGCATGCCAACGGCAGTCTGACTTTAGGTGAAAATATCGCTGACCAGGGCGGCCTGCAGGTATCATGGCAAGCCTATCAAAATACGCTGAAAGACAAGCCGAAGCCTGCGCCAATCGACGGATTTACCGATGCGCAGCGATTCTTCCTGTCGTATGCCACTGTCTGGGCAGGCAATATCCGCGATGCGGAAATCCTTCACCGCACAAAGACCGACCCCCATTCGTTGGGTCAATGGCGCGTCAACGGCGCCCTGCCGCATATCGATGCCTGGTACGATGCCTTCGATGTCACTCCGGAAAACAAACTCTATGTCCCGAAAGCACAAAGGGTAGCGATCTGGTAGTGGCATGATTATCAAGTAGAAACGCGGGAGGCACAACTACGCCCTTCATTCCACAGCATCGCCCGAATCATCAGACGCCGTTTTGACGGTATTCACAAAATCGGCGTCTGTTTTGATCTTTTTGAGCGCCATCCGCGCTGCACGTTGATGCGATTCTTTTTTGGAATAGCCCGTTCCGACGCCTGCCGGGACGCCGTTGAGCGTCACCTGCGATTGGAAGATGGAATTATTATCGTCATCCACAAAACGTTCGATCAGGTCAAAATCCAGGGCAATCCTGTATTTCTGCGTCCATTCCAACAGTTTTGACTTAAAATTGACCTCTTTTTTGGCCAAAGCATCCATGTTGATGTAAGGGGCAATGATCCTTTCGGAAACAAATTTTTTCGCGACTTCATAGCCTTGGTCCAGGTAGATCGCCCCGATAAACGCTTCAAGGGCATTCCCGGCGATATGGCTTTTTTGCACCGGCGACCGCAGCGAAGAAACGATGAATTTATCCAACTCCAGCGCAACGGAAATCCTGTCTAATGTCTCCCGTTGTACAATTTTGGAACGTGTATCCGTCAAAAAACCCTCGCTTTTATTGTTGAATTTTGTATAGACAAGATCGGCGACCACTGCATTCAAGACCGCATCGCCTAAAAATTCGAGCCGCTCATTGCTGGCAAAGCCGTTACCCATATTCTGCCGAAACGATGATTTATGCGATAACGCCTCTTTGTAGTAATTGATATTGTTTGGATAAAACCCTGTGATACGGTATAAAACAAAATAAAGCCCTCGTTTCGACCGAAAAAAGAACTTTAATTTGTTGACTATAAAACGAATCACGCGCTTACTTTTCAAATTTCTTAACGATAACACAAGCATTGTGTCCTCCAAACCCAAAAGTATTGGATAATGCAGCCCTCAACGGCCGCTTTTGTGCCTTATTGAATGTGAAATTCAAGCGATAATCGATTTCTTCGTCTTCATCTCCTGCAGTGAAGTTGATTGTCGGCGGAACGATGTCATTTTGGACGGCCAGAATGCAGGCCATAGCTTCCACAGCGCCCGCAGCGCCCAGCATGTGTCCGGTCATCGATTTCGTTGCACTGATATTCAATTGATAAGCATGATCTTCAAATACATCTTTGATGGCTTTACATTCCGACCGATCGCCAACCGGCGTAGAAGTGCCGTGCACATTGATGTAATCAATCTCTTCCGGTTGCATTTCGGCATCTTCCAACGCATTCCGCATGACCAATATTGCGCCCAATCCTTCGGGATGCGAGGCTGTCAGGTGGTAAGCGTCGGCCGACATGCCGCCGCCCGCTACTTCGGCATAAATCTTGGCTCCGCGGGCAAGTGCATGCTCCATTTCTTCCAGGACGATACACGCGCCGCCTTCGCCCATGACGAAACCATCGCGGCTTTTGCTGAAAGGTCGCGAAGCCGTCTGCGGAGTGTCGTTGCGGGTCGACAACGCCGTCATGGCATTGAATCCGCCGATTCCCGATACGGTGATGGCTGCTTCCGAACCTCCGGTAATCATCACATTCGCTTTCCCCAACCGAATCAGGTTGTACGCATCAATGAGGCCGTTCGTAGAAGAAGCACAAGCGGATACCGTCCCGAAGTTAGGCCCGCGAAAACCATAAATCATGGAGATGCGCCCTGCCGCTATATCACTGATCATTTTCGGTATGAAAAACGGATTGAATCTCGGCCCCCTGTCTTCGTTGCGGAAGTAATTTTCCACTTCCTGGTCAAAGGTGCCGATCCCGCCGATTCCCGAAGAGAATACAACCCCTATTTTGTCCTTGTCTTCTTTTTCCAGGTCAAGTCCCGTATCTTCTACTGCTTCCTGAGTTGCTGCAATAGCAAATTGAGCATATCGATCGACCTTCCTCGCCTCTTTACGCTCAACATATTTTTCGAAATCAAAATGCTTTACTTCGCAAGCGAATTGTGTCTTAAATTTCGATGCATCAAACAATGTAATGGGTCCAGCCCCACTTACTCCTTTGATCATAGATTCCCATGTGGATTTCACATCGTTACCTAAAGGAGTAATGGCTCCCAGACCCGTTACAACAACTCTTTTTAATTCCATACGGTTTTAAAATTGAGCTTCGTTAATTAACATTCGCTTCAATATAAGAAATAGCATCGCCAACAGTACCGATTTTTTCAGCTTGATCATCCGGAATCGAAATCCCAAATTCTTTTTCAAATTCCATAATCAGTTCTACAGTGTCGAGTGAATCCGCTCCCAGATCATTGGTGAAGCTCGCTTCGTTAGTGACTTCCGATTCTTCAACGCTGAGTTTGTCAACGATAATAGCTTTTACTCTTGATGCAATTTCAGACATAATTTTTAAATTTTTAGTGAATAATAAAATATTACTTTTTATTTTTGCAGTGCAAAGAAACATATTATTCTCGAAACAAGAAAGAAAATTCCAAAAAAAATGCACATTTACGACATAATTGTGCATAAAAAGGCAATTTATTATGGTTAATCTGGCAATTTTAGCTTCCGGTTCGGGGACGAACGCGGAAAATCTCATTCGTTATTTCGATAAGAATGAAAATGTGAAAATCTCGTTTATCATCAGCAACAAACAGGATGCTTTGGTTCACGAACGCGCCGCAAAATGGCACATCCCGTCGTATACCTTCCCAAAATTGGCGTTTGAAAACGGGGAAGTACGCGCTTTTTTGCAGAAATCGGGAATCGACATGATCATCCTGGCGGGATTTCTGCTGCGACTCCCTACAACCATCACTCGGTCCTATCCGCACCGTATCATCAATATCCACCCTGCGCTCTTGCCCAAATACGGCGGGAAAGGGATGTACGGCAGACATGTTCACGAAGCGGTGATCAACGCGAAAGAAACAGTCTCGGGGATTTCGATTCACTACGTGAATGGAAGCTACGACAAAGGCAAACTGATTTTCCAGTCGCGCTGTGCGGTCACTCCGGACGATACGCCTGAAACGCTCGCGGAAAAAGTACATGAGTTGGAATACCGCTATTATCCGGAAATCATTAATGAAGAGATCAAACTGCAATTCTTAGACTCGAAATAAATGCAACAACGAATGATCCAATGCGACGACTTGCGCATTGGCCTCCAGAATGTCCTGAAACAAATCGACTTCGATCTGCTATTTATCTTATCGGACACCAACACGGCTACGCTTTGCTTGCCGTTGCTGCAACAGACCGGACTGATCGATAACGCCTGCCTCATTCAAATTCCCGCAGGAGAAGCCAATAAAAACCTGGACACACTGGCATCGGTCTGGACAAACTTGTGTGAATACAAGGCCACCAGGCGATCTTTGCTGCTTAATCTGGGAGGCGGCATGGTGACTGATCTGGGAGGATTTGCCGCCTCTACTTTCAAACGGGGGATTCGTTTTATCAATCTGCCGACTACACTATTGGCCGCTGTCGACGCCGCCGTAGGCGGCAAGACGGGGATCGACTTCCACGGCTTGAAAAATGAAATCGGCGCTTTTGCCCCCGCAACGGCCGTGCTGATCGATACCGCTTTTTTCAAGACATTGGATCACGCCAATTTCTTGTCCGGCTATGCAGAAATGCTCAAACACAGCCTCATTCACGCTTACGACGAATGGCAAAAACTGCTTCGTTTCGATCTGGAAACGATCCACTACCCCACCCTTTCTGCATTGTTGACGACTTCCGTGAAAATCAAAGAGGCGATTGTGGCAAGCGATCCGAAAGAGAAAGGCCTCCGCAAAGCCCTGAATTTCGGACATACGATCGGGCATGCCATGGAAAGTTTCTGCCTCGAAAAGCGACAGCCCGTGCTGCACGGTTATGCCGTTGCCTGGGGAATGGCCTGCGAACTGTATTTATCGTTCCTCAAACTGGACTTCGACCGCGATCAGTTGTCCGAAACCGTCCGGTTTATCAAAACTCATTACGGGACATTCGCTTTCAATTGCGACCATTACGACCGCCTGTACGAATTGATGCTTCACGACAAAAAGAACAACAATGCCGAAGAAATCAGTTTTACACTGATCAAAGCCATTGGCGACATACGGATTGACCAGGTCGTCCAAAAGTCCGACATCCTCGAAGCATTTGATTTTTTTCGTGAATTTTGTTGAAAAATAAAAGAAACCCTTACTTTTGTATGCAAATTCATTGAATTATTGACTTATGAATAAAATAAATTCGCTGCTCAAATCCTGCTTGCCGCACATCGCTGCGCTGGCTTTCTTTTTCATCCTTATCGTGGCTTATTTTTACCCTGCTTTTGAAGGGAAAGTGCTTCAACAGGGCGACATCGTGCATTTCAAAGGGATGGCGCAAGAATTGCTCGAATACGGCAAACCTTCCGGCTGGACGGGATCGATGTTTTCGGGAATGCCGAGTTACCACATCACCGGATACGTCACCAGTCCCGATTTCCTCGCAGAATTCAAAGGACATGTCTTGGGCGCGGTACATTCGGAAACAGCAGGACCGATCCTGATTTTGCTGATTTCGGCTTACCTCCTTTTCCTCACATTGCGCGCTCCTGTATGGTTATCCACTTTCGGAGCGGTCGGGACGGCATTCGCCTCATTCAACATCATCATCATCGTTGCCGGACATGTCACCCAAGCCTGGGCCATCGCGTTTGTTCCACTGGTCATCGCAGGGATGGTTTTGATTTTCAGGGGCTCTTACCAAAGCGGCTTCCTCGTTTTTGCTTTGGGACTGGCGCTGGAAATCATCGCCAACCACCTGCAGATCACCTATTATACAGCGCTGTTTTGCGCTATCCTGTTTATCGGATTCCTGGCGACTTTCATACAAAAGAAATCCTACCTGCAGATCGGAAAAGCGACCGGTGTGCTGGCGCTTGGCGTATTGGTAGCCCTCGGAGCGAATTTATCCAACCTCTACCTCAATTACGAATCCGGCAAAGAAAGCCTGCGTGGGAAAGCGGAATTGACGCCGCTCGGCGGAGAGGAAACCAAAGTGTCGGACGGACTGGACAAAAACTATGCTTTTGAATGGAGTTACGGCAAAGCCGAAACCCTGACGATCATGATTCCCAACCTCAAAGGCGGCGAGTCGGGCGGTACGTTAGACAGCAATTCCAACCTCTTTAAGGAATTGAAAGCGCATGGAGCAAACGTCAAGAAAGGAGTGCAAACAGCGACATTCTGGGGTGAAAAACGATTTACTTCCGGTCCGGTGTATTTCGGGGCAATCATCTGTTTCCTTTTCGTCTTCGCACTCCTGATTCTCCCAGGCCAATCCAAATGGTGGCTGCTGGGGGCGACTGTCTTCTTCATCTGCCTCTCTTGGGGACGTAATTTTGCCTGGTTCAATGATTTCATGTTCTATCATTTTCCGCTTTACAACAAATTCCGGACACCCGAAATGGCCTTGGTCATTCCCGGCTTTATCTTCCCGATGCTGGCGGTCATGGGACTCAAAGAACTCTATTCCACCGGCCTGGATAAGCAGAAACTCACGGAGATGCTGGCGAAAGCTTTCGCAATCACCGGAGGCGTCTGCCTGATCCTTTGGATATTGCCCGGACTGTTCTTCGATTTCAGGTCTTCTTACGACGATCAATATCAATTCCCGGAATGGTATTATGCCGCGCTGATCAAAGACCGGAGGGCATTGCTGCAGTCCGATGCCTTGCGTTCGTTCATTTTTATCCTGCTGGCGGCTGCATTGATTTATACCTACATCCGTGCAAAAGATCCGAAGAAAATATTCCGCTACCTGGCATCGGGATTGATCATTCTCCTGCTGTTCGATATGTGGCAAGTCGACAAACGCTACCTGAATACAGACAATTTTGTAAATCAGAAAACTTACAATGATCAATCGTTCCGGAAAACGGTCTCCGACAATGCCATCCTGGAAGATAAATCCCCTTCATATCGCGTCTTAAACCTGAATCAGCCGTTTCTGGAGTCACGCACTTCCTATTACCACAAATCCATCGGAGGTTATCACGCTGCAAAACTGGGGCGATATCAGGATCTCATCGATCGACGCATCCTCAAAGAAATGGAATCGTTGATCGCCATCCTGTCCGATCAACCGACAATGGAAAAGATCCTGACGGCATTGCAACACTGCCCAACCCTGAATATGTTGAATACCAGATACATTGTCTATAATCAGGAACAAGAGCCGATCGTCAATCCTTTTGCCTACGGCAATGCCTGGTTTGTCGACGCTTACCGTTTCGTAAACACGCCGGATGAAGAGATGGCGGCGCTGAACACACTGAATCCGCAGACCGAAGCCGTCATGGATGCGCAATTCAAAGAGAATGTGGCACTTTCACTTTCGCCCGACAGCACCGACCGGATTACGCTTACAAGCTATGCTCCGGATAAGCTGGAATACCTGTCCAACGCGACACACGATGCCCTGGCCGTTTTTTCGGAGGTATATTATCCGCACGGATGGAAAGCCTACATCGACGGACAGCAGGTCCCCATCAGTCGCGCCGACTGGATTTTGCGAGCGATCGTCGTTCCTGCCGGTTCGCACCGGATTTCCATGGAATTTGATCCCGACGGAGTAAAAACCTGCGGCAAAATTACCACGGCAATGTCGGGAATCCTCCTGCTGTTGGCTATCGGAAGTCTTATAGTTGCAATCTATCGCAAATTGACATAATCTATCGACTTATGCAAAATCCCCGTTTTTCCGTCGTGATATGCACCTATAATCGGGCAAAATATTTGTCCAAGACGCTCGAAAGCGTCGCGGAACAAGTGTATCCCCCCGAAAAGTTTGAAATCGTGGTTGTAGACAACAATAGTCGCGACAACACGGAAGAGGTGGTTTTTATCTTTCGCAGCCAAAACAAGCATCTAACGATACATTACCTCAAAGAGCAACGCCAAGGCATCTCGTTTGCCAGAAATAGCGGCGTCACCGCCGCCGAAGGAGAATTTATCACGTTCCTCGATGACGACGAAACCATCGGATCGAATTTCCTTTCCACCCTGGACGTTTTTTTTACTGAATACCGAGATGCCTCCTTGTGTAGCGAACCGGTTGTTCCGGTGTATGAAGCTGAAAAACCCGGCTGGCTCTCGCCTTTCACGATGCGCCTGATTACAGGGGCTTACGACAAAGGCATCCGGATAAAAGCGGTGAAAGCGGGCGACTATCCCGGAACGGGACATGCCTCTTTCCGTAAAAGCCTGTTCACAAAATACGGCGGATTCAATACGGAACTGGGACGTAGAGGCAACTCGCTGTTGGGCGCCGAAGACAAGGACTTCTTCCTGCGACTGCTTCAGAACGGGATAAAGTGTTACTACGTGCCCGAAGCGACGATTTATCACTATATTCCGGCCTCCAAACTGACCACAGACTTTTTCACCCGCATCACTTACGCCATCGGTGTCAGCGAGAGAATCCGGACGATGTCGGAATCCCGTTTTTCCTACTTCAAACGTTTGGCATCCGAAGGATTCAAATGGATCGCATCGATGCTGCTTTTTTTGTACTACCTGGCAACGTTCCGCTACCCGAAAGGAGAAAAACTGCTTCAATTCCGATATTATGTGACGCGCGGATTGCTCAGGGGAAAATCCTGAATCAGCCTCATCGGTTGTTGTTAATCAGGTATTTAACTACAAAAGTTTGATTCGGCGGGAGGTAATCCATGTTGAAATCGTCAATCTTCACAATGAAAGTGATGTAGCCGACCGAATATTCACAGGTGTATTGTTCCGTCCAGCGATAACCGTTGTCCATCGAATAAACATCGTAGGGCAACGGAGTCAATCGTTCGCCCACGCCTTCGAGCACACTCGCATGGTACGCGACAAAAGTTCCGTAACTATACATGTTGGAAGACAATACCGGCTCTTTGATTTCGCAAAAGAAATAGAGACCATCGGAACCATCATACAATTCCCATTGGAGTTTTTTCCCTTCTCCGATTTCGTATGTGATCTCGTAATAATCAAACGTATCTTCATCCGAAATATACTCTTTTGTAGTACACGAGGTGCACAAAACGATCAACAGTACAAACAACAATCTTTTCAAACTTGTCATAACTCCTATTATTTTTATCTATTATCCGACAAATATAGGGAAAAGAGTATAAAGTGCAAAAAAAAATTACGGATTGGCAAATTCAACTAGTAAATGCAACTAATGATGATTGATTAGTTGAATTTGCCAAGGCGTCAAAGAGGTAGTATCTCAATTCTTAGTTTTTAGTTCTTCGGGGTTAAGCATCGCCCCCTAACGGGACTTTTTGAGGGACGGTATTTGCAAACAAAAAAAAAATCAAAAAAATACAAAAAAGATTTTGTCGGTACAAAACTTTCACCTTATCTTTACCATTGATAAAGAAAACGATGGATGAACAGTTTCTGCAAAATAGCATTATTTCTGATTGCCGCCGTCCTCGGCGCTTGCAACAACGGTAAACAAGAAATTGTTTACGGGAAAAGCTTTGCCGAAACGAAGGCCTTGGCCGCCGCCGCTGGAAAACCGTTCTGCATCGTGCTTTCGCGACCCGACTGTCCGCCCTGCTCCGATTATGTCAGAACCTTGAACTCCGACGAAAACGAACTTTCCAAACTGGCTGTTTTCAATATCGTGGACACCTCGAAACCCGAAAACGAGTGGTACCCGATGTGGCTCGCAACAGCTTCGTGGCCGTCAACCTGCATCTTTTCGCCCGACAGCAAGCTGACAGCCGTGGTTTCGGGTGTGGCACAGCAGTGCATCTCCTGCATCGAGAACGTGCTACGGGGCGAAACGGAGTGCGCCTCCTACTTCTACTCCAAGCATTACGACTCCTACGGCGACGTGTTTGCCGCGTTGAACGATATTTTGCAGTGCAAACTGCGCCTCGATGCCGGTGAAAACATCGAACCCGAAATTTCGCTGACCACAGATAAAATGGCGTATCCCTACAATCTTTATCTGAAAAGCCTGAATGCCCACAACAACGGGGATGAGGCGACGGCAAAAGCCTCGGCAGAAAAACAGTTGAGCTTCAACGATGCGTTCGGCATCCGGCTCTACGGTGGGATTATGGCCGAAGCCAAAAAGATTATCGATCCGACATACAGTCCCGAAACGGATGCCCTACTCGCGGTCGAAAAACAAATCCGGCTCGTCGGTTGCACATGGGGCGAAGCCCGCCCCTTCAGCATCGAGATTACAAACGCGGGCAAAAGCCGCTTGCAGATTCTCGATATTATGACAAGTTGCTCCTGCGTAAGCCTTGTCAGCGGTAAGACGCACAGCGTGGAGCCGGGCAAAAGCCTGAAAATCGATTTTGAATTTAAGGGCGACCGCGAAGGCGAAGTGTTTCGCGAAGTTTCCTTCGCTTCAAACGGAGCCAACCCGATAGAAACGGTGGAGATTACGGCTACCGTACTGAAACCGAAAGAATAAACAGTTTCCTATATTATTAATTTTTAAAACGTTACATCCATGAAAGAGATTCTGAAAAATTCAATTATGCTAGTTGCGATAGCAGGGCTGTCGTTAGTGATGGAGGGATCATTCCCTCCCGAATGTCCCAAAGATGACAATGGTTTCACCATTTATATTCCGGATCCCGATTGTTGCAGTCAATATTACGTATGTTCTAATGGAACTGCAGTACGAAAAAAATGTCCGAAGGGTTTAGTTTGGGATGATTTTACGGAATGTTGCACTTTTCCGGACTGTGTTTTTGGAAGTTATTGTACTGATTTTGATTGTGACGAGGATGATTATGGAGATGAAATCAGTTCTGGGGGGCCGGAGGATTGCGATATCCTTACATACAATCGAGGCCGTTTTCCGAATAGAAAAACTGAGTACATATTTGGTGCTGCCGGCGCTTATATTTCTTTCATCTGGAAGGGCAAAACGTATGGGCCTATCAAGATAGGAGTAGATGGAAAATTACCTATTCGTGTTCCCGTTTGCGAGGAGGATCCTAATAATTGCTGTATTAAAACATGGGTTGATGAACCTGTAATATATTTGTAAATCCTTAATATAGGGGTACATCAATCATACTGTGCCCCTATATTGTAATTTTCCTCTTTTTTATTTACAATGAAAAAGCAGATAATATTCTTTATTTTTTTTATTTTTATTGCCATTGTATCATGCAATAATAAACAAAAAAAAGCCGTATCAAACAGGAATATTACGCCAATATACTTGGACAATCTTGTTGAAAAGTCTTTTTTCTATCCGTCTGACCAAATCGACGGTTGCCGATTTGTTCCATTGGAAACATCCGACAGTTGCCTGCTGTCCTGGATTGAAAAGATTATTTTTGCAAACAATCTGATTTTTATTTTTGATGGGAATTTAGACAAAATATTTGTTTTCGACATGTTTGGAAAATTCCAAAATGAAATCGGACAAATAGGCCAAGGCCCCGATGAACTTCTTTCTGTTTGCGGCTTTTACGTGAACGAAGAAAAAAAATATGTTGGCGTTTTAGATATTCTAAAACATAAAATTTTCAGATATTCATTCGACGG
>JAISUK010000056.1 GCA_031272075.1 Dysgonamonadaceae bacterium | reverse complement strand
ATGCGTTCCGAAAATTCGTCGGGGGTTTTGTAGGGCTTGTCGAAAGCCGTTACGAGCAGCGAATTAACGCCTGCAAGCGATGCCGACATTGCTTCGGTTTGCGTGCGAAGAAGGTTCACATAAGCATCGTAAACCGTTAAATTAAACTCAGTTGTGCGGGCAAAAATATTCATTTTGGTGGCGCAGGGACAGAAATCTAAACCGCTATTTTCCATACATTTACAGTCGTCTCCGCAGGTGCAAATCGGCTTGTATGCTCCCACAATTTCTGCCCAAAGCCAGCGAGCGGCGCGGAACTTGGCGATTTCCATAAAATAATTGGAACCGACACCGAAGTTAAACTTAATTTTTTTAGCGGCAATGCCCGGTTCAATTCCCGCAGCAACCAAGCGCGAGAGCAGTTCGTTGCCCCAAGCGAGTGCGTAACCGAGTTCTTGTGTGATAAAAGCGCCGGCATTGCTCAACAGGCAGGCATTCACTGCGATCACGCGGAATTTGCGGATTTCAGCAGCCGCTTTCACAGCCTCTGTCATCACGTCTGTCCATTCGGTTTTCACGATGCCTTCTGCAAGGATTTTGCCGATAAAATCAATGTTTACCGAGCCTTCGATTTTGGACAAATCATAATTTTTCGATTTGAAATAATCGGTCAGAATCTTGATTAATTCAACCGATTTCATATTGCAGGTTTTGAAATTCAGTTCGATATATTCGGGCTGAATATCTTTCAAAAGCGTGGAGATGGTTTCTTTGCTGACCAAATCGCGTGGGATTGTGAATCCGAGCGAATCGACGCCGCGATTGAGGACGTCGAGCGCTTTGCGGTTAGCCGTCGTTGCGTCTTCGACCGTAATGTCCTGACGTACAAACCAGTCGTTGTCGTTTTTTGTGCCGCGCACGTAGGGAAATTTTCCCGGCAGCGTGTCGGTTGTTTTCAAATCTTTGATATTTTCGGCGCGGTAGAATGGTTGCACCTCAAATCCCTCGTTGGTTTTCCAGACGAGTTTTTTCGCGAAATCGGCGCCTTTGAGGTCGGCTACGATTTTTTCCATCCATGCGTCTGTAGAAACCGGAGGAAACTCAGTGAAAAGTTTTTCTTTCGAATTACTCATATTTATTATCGTTTAAAATTAATTATTTTTTTGATGTGTCAGCTATTATTTTGACATAAAAAACGGTTGACTTTCACGTATAAGTTCCGCAAAGGTACGAAAAAAAATATTTCCAAGCCTTTAAAATGGTCAATAAGTAGAAGATGATTTTTTCAAGAGAACGGCTTGAATCAGTTTTTCAGCGCCAACATGGGCGTGTCGCTATGGAAAAGCATTTTTTGTGCGATGCTTGGATTGAAAATCCGGGTAAAAATATTCCGACGGTGAGTAGCCAGAGAGACAATATCAATGGTATTGGAGCGGATAAAATGCTCTAGATTGAGGGCGAAATCGTTTGCGTCGATCAGTTCATATTTGATGGTGATCGAGGGATATTGTTTCTCGAAATAGTTTTTGATGCCGCCCAATTTGATTTCGTTCCAGGTGTCCGGCCGGTTGGCAATATGGAATAGATAATATTCGACATCAAATTTTTCGAATATCCTGTACAGTGAATCAAAAGCGATCAAGTCTTTTTGTTCAAAACTGGTTCCGAACGCAATCCGTTTCACTTCCAAAAGGTTGTGGAAAGGGGTGTTTTCAGGAATCGCAAAAACCGGGTGTTTAGACATCTCAATGACTTCAGCGGTGACACTGCCGATCAGATCCAGGTCTTTCTGATTTCTTCCCCGCGTGCCCATCACTATCAGTGCAGGCTTGAACTCCTCACTGTAGGCTGTAATTTCTTCTTCGGGAAGTCCATCGCGCAACACACAGCTGTAGGAAATTTCAGGCCATTTCTTTTCTTTGATTTGTACGTTGATGAAGTCGGAGAATGCTGCCATGTTGATTTTTGCTTTTTCCGTCAATGTGGCAATGGTGTCTTCGTTGTGAGTCTGGTAAGCGAAAGAATCGCTCAAAGAGATGGTTGTAGGCAGAAATGGAGTAAAATAAGCATGCAGAATAACAACCTCAGCGTCAATCTGATGCGCATAATTAAAGCCGATTTCGCAAGCTTGTGTAGAATAACGCGAAAAATCAACCGGAATGAGGACGATTTTTTTTAACGGTTCGCCCAGCTCGGAGGCAATCTCTTCCTTGAAGATCGTGGTCGATTCGATGATTTTCAATGCAGCCGGCAAGTCGCTTTCTTTGATTCGCACCCTTACTCCGGAAGAGACCACCGGCTGTATCAAATTCACATTGTGGAGATAAACCGTAATGCCTTCACTCTCCAGAATCGTTTTCAGAATCTGGGCTTTCTGATAAACATGAATGGCCAATGTCACTAATTTATCTTCCATCTACACAAAGAGTTTGTCTATGATGATACGGAGGCGACTTTATGTGAAGTCTCTCCCAATATAATCAAAGCTTTGTCTAAAATCGTCGAGTCGTCCAACATAACGATACCGCCGTTGGGACCCGGTTCGATATGGATGCCGCAACTTGTCCCGTCTTTGTAATTGTATCCGCCAAAATAGTTACGCACTGTCTCTACCGAAAGGCCTAACTCTGCGGCGATCTGGCGGATACTTCCGTCGGGCAAACTGTCTTTAATTCTACGAAGTTCGTTAAAAGTGATAGTCTTCATGGTTGTTTTTATTTTTATACATTATTAATTATGTTAATTTCACGGCTCTAACTTAGACAAAATAATGATAGCTACAAAGAATTTTTTACAAATAAATGTTATAGACATCATTTTTATTTTTATGTGATGAATTTAATCAGTTGATTATTAAACACTAATAAAATAATGATTGTTGCGAAATAAGTGATGAAGACACAGCGGATGTCTCGATAAGAATAAACCGGAAGAGCGACGGGTTGATTGTCCCTTGTCCGGACGAAATTTCGCATCAACAGATAGAGAATCAGCACCGGAATAGCTATGATGGTGCCGATCAATGCGCCTGCAGTCACATCTGTAATAAAATGCACTCCCAAGTAGATGCGGGTATAAATGGTAAGCAGGGCATGGAGGTAAATCAGAAGCGAAAAATAACGCTTCCGTACCAGGAAAGCAGAGAAAAAGGCAAATCCGAAGATATTGGCAGCATGACTGGAGGCAAATCCGAATCTTCCGCCTCGATACCCCAGAACGGTATCCACCAGATCCTTGTAGTCGGGATGGTGCGTGGGGCGGAGACTCTCGAAAATCGGCTTGATAAGCCCTGAAGTTACCCTGTCGCACAACAATAACAAAACGAAAATGGACAAGAAAAGCAGGATACATTCTTTCGGATCTTTCTGATATTTCTTCAAGAACAAGAGGAAAAGGCAAATAAAAAACGGGATCCAAGTGAATTTGTAAGAATATAAATACATGAAATAGTCCATCGTAATGGAATCACTGCCATTAAGTAAAAAGAAAAAATTTCGTTCTTTTGCGATTAATTCTTCCAGCATCCCTGCATCATGGATTAAATTTGCATACAAATGTAGCGGAATTTTTTGTGATTGCAAATTTTTATTGAAATAAAAAACCCTGCTAAGGTCATAGCGATTGCCAAGCTTTAGCAGGGAGAAATAAAAAGAAAAAAAAGAAAATCCAATACCGCGATCAGGCTTTTCCGGCGCTCCCCAGCACGTTTTCAACTTTGTGCATGTAGAGTTTTTTCAGATTCTCACGCGCCGGTCCCAAGTATTTTCTGGGGTCAAATTCTGCCGGTTGCAATGCAAAGACTTCTCTGACGGCTGCCGTCATCGCCAATCGTCCGTCGGAGTCGATATTGATTTTGCATACGGCGGATGCGGCGGCTTGCCGCAACTGTTCTTCCGGGATGCCAATCGCGTCTTTCAAGGCGCCGCCATATTTATTGATGATGGCTACTTGGTCTTGTGGCACCGACGAAGCGCCATGCAATACGATCGGGAATCCGGGAATCCGTTTTTCTACTTCCGAGAGGATATCGAAACGCAAAGGAGGTGGAATTAATACCCCATTCGCATCGCGGGTGCATTGTGCGGGCGTAAATTTGTTCGCCCCATGCGAAGTGCCGATGGAGATCGCCAGCGAGTCCACTCCGGTCTTCCCGACAAAATCTTCTACCTGATCGGGTTCGGTATAGGTGTGGTGCTCCGCAGCGACATCGTCTTCGATTCCGGCAAGCACTCCCAGTTCGCCTTCTACCGTCACATCGTATTTATGAGCATATTCTACCACCTGGCTGGTGAGTTCGACATTCTTTTCGTAGGAATGATGCGATCCGTCGATCATGACGGAAGAAAATCCCATTTCGATGCAACTTTTACAGAGTTCGAAGGTGTCTCCGTGATCCAGATGTAGCACGATCGGAATGGCGTATCCGAGTTCTTTCGCATACGCTACGGCACCTTGAGCCATATATCGAAGCAATGTCTGATTTGCATATTTACGCGCTCCGCTCGATACTTGCAGGATGACCGGGGATTTTTTTTCTACACAAGCCTGAATGATGGCTTGCATCTGTTCCATGTTATTAAAATTGAAAGCAGGAATCGCATACTTGCCTTCAAATGCTTTTTTGAAAATTTCGCGGCTGTTGACTAAGCCTAATTCTTTGTAACTTACCATATTAATTATTTTTGTGAGTTGATGTATTTCAATTAACCTAACACCAAGCGCTGACAAAGGTACAAAAATTAGCGAAATACAACCAAAAGCCGGAATTAAATATTAAAAATCTCCGTAAATCTGTATAATCTGCTTCATCTGTGTGCTTTTGAAACAACCTTATCACCGGGTCAATAGAAAAAAAAGGGAGAGCGAAATTGCTTTGCTCCCCCTTCTAACCCTAACCGGAATCATCTTTTATATTGATCATGTTTTACTTTTTCTTCCGGTCAGGTGCGTAAATGAAAAAAGTGTAATTCTATTACTTTGCAAAGGTACGGCAATGAGTCTCCGAAAAAATTGATCTATGTTAAGAAATGGGAATCTTACGTAAATTGTGCAGTTTTTGAACCGGAATTATCTGATAAAAGAAAAAAATCATTACTTTTGTGTCGGTTTATAAGGGATGTAAAGAAATTTTACTTACCTTTGCAACCCAAATATTATTTTCAAGCATAAATCAACTAATAAATAGATAGTAATGAAACAGGGACTTCATCCGGACAATTACCGTCCGGTCGTATTCAAAGACATGTCGAACGATGATACTTTTATCACGCGTTCCACGATTACCGCCAAAGAAACCATCGATATCGACGGCGTGACCTATCCATTGGTAAAAATTGAAATTTCAAATACTTCTCACCCGTTTTATACCGGTAAGCAGAAATTGGTGGATACCGCTGGACGCGTCGATAAATTTGTGAGCCGTTACGGTAACCGTTCAAAGAAATAAACATTTTTATACAATTAGAACTAGTGTAAATAAGGTGTTCGTTATTCCGGATGCCTTATTTTTTGTTTCTTTTTATGGATATTCATGCTTCTGTCCGGCTGGCTTTAGAAAAATACTACGGACAATCAATCGATCCCACCCTGGTGCAACTTCAACGCACAAAGAAAGAATTTCAAGGACAGTTGACCTTGGTTGTTTTCCCTTTGTTGAAACTCTCGAAGAAGTCGCCGGAACAAACCGCACAGGAAATCGGCAGTCTCCTGAATGCGACGTTGCCCGAAATCGCGGATTTCAATGTGATAAAAGGCTTTTTGAACCTGTTGCTGACGCCTTCCTACTGGATTGAGGTACTGAACCGGATCCATGGCGACCCGAATTTCGGCAGGACACCCGTCCGCGATGATGCGCCCTTGGTGATGATCGAATATTCTTCGCCAAACACCAATAAACCGTTGCATCTCGGACATATACGAAACAATCTGTTGGGCTTCAGCCTGGCAGAAATTCTGAAGGCGAACGGAAATAAAGTAGTGAAAACCAATATCGTCAATGATCGCGGCATCCATATCTGCAAGTCCATGCTGGCTTGGCAGAAATGGGGGAACGGGGCGACTCCCGAATCGACTGGAAAGAAAGGCGATCATCTGATTGGCGATTTTTATGTGCTTTTTGATCAGGAATATAAAAAAGAAATCGCGGCACTGCAAGCCGAGGGTTTTATCAAAGAAGAGGCTGAGGCAAAATCCGTACTCATGGCCGAAGCCAGGGAATTGCTGCGTCGTTGGGAAGCCGGTGACCCGGATACCGTCGCACTCTGGAAACGGATGAACTCGTGGGTCTATGCAGGTTTTGACGAAACATATCGCGCATTGGGCGTCGATTTCGACCGCATTTATTACGAATCGCAGACCTATCTCGAGGGCAAAGAAGAAGTGTTGAGAGGCGTCGAGCAAGGTGTGTTCTACCGCAAAGACGACGGCTCCGTGTGGGCTGACCTGACTGCTGACGGCCTCGATCACAAATTGCTGCTCCGATCGGACGGCACCTCCGTCTATATGACTCAAGATATCGGCACCGCCAAATTGCGTTTCGACGATTATCCGATCGACAAGATGATCTATGTGGTCGGGAATGAACAGAACTATCACTTCCAAGTGTTGTCGTTGTTGTTGGATAAGCTCGGTTTCGCCTTCGGCAAAGGATTGACACATTTTTCCTACGGCATGGTGGAATTGCCCGAAGGGAAAATGAAATCGCGCGAAGGTACGGTGGTGGATGCCGACGATCTGATTGCCGCAATGATAGAAACCGCGAAAGAAACCTCCGAACAATTGGGCAAATGGGAACATTTTACGGAAGAAGATATCCTCCAGGTGGCGCAAACAGTAGGTCTGGGCGCATTGAAATATTTTATTCTGAAAGTGGACCCGCGTAAAAATATGGTGTTCAATCCAAAGGAATCGATTGATTTCAATGGCAATACCGGCCCGTTTATTCAATATACCTACGCCCGAATTCGATCGGTATTGCGTAAAGCGGCAGAACAAGCGCTCGCTTTACCCGAATCGCTCGACGTTCATTACGCTCTGAACGAAAAGGAAATAAACCTCATCCAATTGTTGTCGGAATATCCGTCGATCGTCGAAGAAGCGGGCGCCATGTACAATCCCGCCATCATCGCCAATTATGCTTACGACTTGACAAAAGAATACAATCAGTTCTATCACGATTATTCCATCCTGCACGAAGCAAACAGCGACAGCAGAACAGTCCGCCTGGTGCTGTCGGCAACCGTTGGTGCGGTGATCGAATCCGGTTTTGCATTGTTGGGAATCCGCGTTCCCGAAAGAATGTAACGCGTCTCCTGCTCGTGCCGATTTTCACCCTTTTGAGTGATAGACAATCACAAAACTATATCGTATCTTTGTCGTTCAATGCAGAATGATTATCAATCGCGAATAAAATATCAACCAATGAAACAAAAGTTATTGTTAGGGAGCGTTTTCCTGGCTGTTAATTTGGCCATCTGCGGGCAGTCGGTCAATTACCGGACATTGTCCAATATTCCGTATTATGCCGAATCGTTGCGGGCATCGGACGACTACCTCGCCGAACGCTGTGTGCTGGATCTCTATTATCCGGAAAATGTCGAAGGGTTTACCACGGTGGTCTGGTTTCATGGCGGCGGTCTCTCGGGCGGAAACAAATGGATACCGGATGAATTGAAAAACAAGGGATTTGGCATCGTTGCCGTCAACTACAGGCTCTATCCAAAAGTCCTCTGTCCGAAATACATCGAAGATGCGGCAGCGGCAGTCGCCTGGGTGTTCAATCATATCAGCGAGTATGGCGGCGACCGGAATAAGATTTTCGTGGCTGGCCATTCTGCCGGCGCTTACCTGACCGGCATGCTCGGATTGGATAAACAATGGCTACAGAAATACGACATCGATGCCGACCGAATCAGAGGATTGTTTGTCTTGAGCAGTTCGACCATCACGCACATGACGATCCGCAAAGAACGCGGGATTGCCGATACCCAGCCTGTCGTCGATCAATATGCCTTGCTCTATCATGTCCGCCGCGACACACCTCCGGTGTACCTCATGACCGGCGATCGGGAATTGGAAATGCTCGGTCGCTACGAAGAAAACGCCTATTTCCTGCGTATGATGAAAATAGTAGGAAACAAACAGACCGTTTTGCTGGAGTTCGACGGTTATGGCCACGATATGCTTGATCCGGCATTTCCCCTGATGGTTCGATACCTGAAAGATTTCGAAAAGAGCGGCAAATAGGCGATTGATTATTTCACCCAAACGGAAAGTATTTCGCCGATATACATTTTATGGAATTGCGTCTTACTCCATTGATCGCGTATCGCTTGGTCATTCACCTGTTCTGCCTGGAATTGTTGTGACACCAGTTTTTTACATTCAATAATCATCCATGCTTCGGAAAAAGATTTGCTTCCGGACGGCAGGGTGATGGGTGTCAGTCCGGATGCTTTCACTTTGTCGGTATTGCTTCCTGAAGTCGATCCGCAGAGCCGTAGCACGTCGCGGTAGGCTTCGGTGTAGAACGACAGCGTGTAGGTGTCGCCCGATTCCATCAATTGGTAGGTGTAACGCGCCGGGTTGATGAAGCAAAAAGCCACCGGTTTGTTATACAGGAAGCCCAAGCCGCCCCAACTGGCGGTCATCATGTTGAATTTCGTGTCGTCGCCGGCCGTAATCAGCATCCAGTCATTGCTGACCAGTTTGATGATATTGCCGGGAATTTTTTCGGGATCCATCTGCTTATATCCCTGCATTTCCGTAGAGGTGGCCGCTCCAATAGGAGGTGCGGTATTTACGGGGGGCGTCGGAGTTTCTGCTTTCAGCAGTGTCGCAGGCTCTTTTATCGTGGCCGTCGTAGTCGCGGGCTTGGTTTGTGCGGGAACGCGTTCGGACGAAGCGGCGCTCTTATTGGCCGTTGCTTTGCTGACGTTTTTTTCGGTTAACAAGTCGGTTTCTCCGGTCAAGACCGATAGCGAGATGCTGTTTCGGATGTCATCAAATAGATCGATGGTTTTGATTCGGAATTTCCCGTTGATTCGGTAGAGTTTTTTCCCGTTGACAGCTTCTTTGTCCGTGATCCACTTTTCGGCGAGGTATTTTTCCGGTTCTTTTTTCCCCGAAACATTGTAGTCGTAGTTGATGGACTTCATCTCGACGATGCAGGAATTGTCCAATGCAAACAGGTTTAGCTGGTAGTTCATGTAGGCACGGTCTAAAGAAAACGCACTCGATGAGAAAACCAGTTCGGATTTACACCGGCACGAGATGACGGCTTGTTCGGTGTCGGTATAAACTACCCGGCTGACTTCGGAATTATAATTCGTTTTCGCCCATTGCAAAAGCGTCTCGTAGAGCGATGCGGCTTTTGTGTCTGGAAAAGACAGGGTGTCGGCAAAGACAACTTTGCCATCGACTTCAGGAACCGCGCCTGCCAGATATTTCGGATCGATGTCGGCCGCCATGCTTGACCAACCCAACAGATTGCTGCAAAATGCAATCATCAAGAATAATACTCGCTTTTTCATACGTCAATAATTTGTTTTTAAAAGGTCATATAAAACCCGCATGTCATTAATGTCATCAACTTGGATGTTTGAAAATCATGCTCGTTTCATATTTCATGATTTTTTTTTCAACTATTTTACGCAAAGGTAAACAGTTTCTACGGATAATTATACGCAAAAATATAAATAAATTGTATTTCGAATGATTTTTTGAAAAGAAAAAGCAGTATATTTGCAGGCTGAAAAAGCCTGGTGCGAATTAACGTAAATAAAAATAAAATATATTTCAAATGCAAAACAAAGGTTTTATTAAGGTTTTCGCTGTGTCGCTTACATTGGTTTGTTTGTTTTATTTATCTTTCACCGTTGTGACAAATAAATATTACAAACAAGCAAAATTGTATGCCGGCGATAACACATTAAAAGAGAGTCAATTCCTTGATTCTTTAGCAACAGAGAAAGTGTGGTTAGGTTATACATTGAAGAAATGCCGTTCCATGGAGTTGAATTTGGGGCTTGACCTGAAAGGCGGGATGAACGTCATCATGGAAATCAGCGTTCCGGATGTGTTGAAAACACTCGCCAACAACAGCAAAGATCCGATTTTCAATCAAGCGCTGGATAACGCTCGACAGAAGCAGGTGACCAGTCAACGCGACTTCATTTCGCTCTTCGCCGAAGAATACCACAAACTGGATCAGGGCGCTCGGCTGTCTGTCCTGTTCGGAACCATGCTCAGGGATAAAATTACCGTCCAAAGTACCGACGACGAAGTGATCAGCGTCTTGCGTTCTGAACTGAAAAGCGCGATCGATAATTCTTTCAATGTATTGCGTACCCGTATCGACCGGTTTGGAGTTGTGGCGCCGAATATCCAGCAGATGGATATCGCCGGACGTATCTCCATCGAACTCCCCGGCATCAAAGAACCGGCGCGTGTAAGAAATTTGTTACAGGGAAGCGCCAACCTCGAATTTTGGGAAACATACAATTTATCGGAAATATATCAACCGTTATTGAGCGCCAACACGATTATCAAAGAACTGAACGCCTCGGAAAAAACAACTGCCGATTCCGTAGCGACCGACTTGCCTGAAACGCATCTTCCCGCCCAAACGACGGAAGTCGCCAAAGAAACCGAACAGGTTACTTCCGCTACTGCCGATGCAGATACTTCCAAGACCGATCAGCTGCTTGCCGAAATCGGAGGCGTTCAACAGGACACTACCTCCACTACTACGCAAGCGCAGGAACAGGAACAATTTGAAAAAGAATATCCGTTATTTACTGTACTGCAAATCAATCAATACAATGGTCAGGTAGGCTCCGGCCCGGTGGTAGGCACTGCGCATTATCGAGATACAGCGAAAGTGAACGCTTATCTGAATTTACGGCCGGTGAAAGACATTCTTCCGCGTAACGTAATCTTCCGCTGGACGGTCAAGGCCATCGATGTCAAAGAACAATTTTATCAGTTGGTTGCCCTGAAGGTGACGACCCGCGACGGGAAAGCCCCGCTCGAAGGCGACGTGGTGGTAGATGCCAGAGACGACTTCTCGCAGTATTCTTCATCGGCTGAAGTTAGCATGACTATGAATAACGAAGGCGCAAAAAAATGGGCGCGCCTGACGAAAGAAAACCTGAATCGGAGTATCGCTATCGTTCTGGACAACAATGTATATTCTTTCCCGAATGTCAATTCGGAAATTACGGGAGGACGCTCATCTATCACCGGCAATTTCACCGCTGAAGAAGCAAAAGACTTGGCTAATGTCTTGAAATCAGGGAAAATGTCTGCTCCTGCCAGGATCGTGTCGGAAGATGTGGTAGGCCCGTCGCTGGGCCAGGAAGCCATCAACAAGGGATTTATCTCATTCGCTGTCGCCTTGGCGGTATTGATGCTCTACCTGATTTTCGTCTACGGCTGGAAGCCGGGGATGATAGCCAATATCGCTTTGCTGCTGAACTTGTTCTTCACATTGGGCGTGCTCGCTTCCTTCCAGGCTGTGTTGACACTTCCGGGTATCGCCGGAATTGTGTTGGCCCTGGCGGTGGCCGTAGATGCCAACGTGTTGATCTACGAACGCATCAAAGAAGAACTGCGTGGCGGGAAAATGATCAAAAAAGCGGTGGAAGAAGGCTATAAACGTGCGTTCTCTGCCATTTTCGACTCCAACCTGACTTCGGTCATCACCGGATTTATCTTGTTTTATTTCGGAACCGGCCCGATCCGCGGGTTTGCTACTACCCTGATCATCGGTATCTTTGTTTCTTTCTTTACCGCAGTATTCCTTACGCGGTTGACTTACGAGACGGCCATGGCCAAAGGTAAACTGCTGGATCTGACATTCGTGACCCAATGGACGAAAAATTTCCTCGTGAATCCGTCCATCAATTTCTTCAAACAAATCAAGTTGGTCTATATCGTGACCGTCGGGATCACAGTCATCTGTCTGGCGTTCTTGCTTTTCCGAGGATTGAATCAGGGAATCGATTTTACAGGCGGACGTAATTATGTGATTCGCTTCCATCAACCGGTGAATACGGTCTCGATGCAAGAAATGTTGGATCCGTTCTTCCCTGAACATGTGCCGAGCGTCATTACCATCGGTACCCCCAACCAGGTGCGGGTGACAACCAACTACAAAATTACCGACAATTCAGAAGGTGTGGATGAAGAAATAACGCAAAAAATGTATGAAGCGCTCAATCCGCTGTTGACCGACGATGTTTCCTACGATCAGTTCGTGCAGGATTATATCTTGAGTTCTCAGAAAGTAGGGCCGAGCATCGCCGACGACATCAAACAAGGCGCTATCCTGGCGGTCATCTTTGCGGTGATATCCATCGGACTGTATATCTTGCTCCGTTTTCGCGATCTTTCTTACAGTGTCGCAACCATCGTCTCTCTGGCGTTGGATGCGCTGATTATTCTCGGTGCCTATGCCATGTTCTGGGGAATATTGCCCTTCTCGCTGGAAGTGGATCAGACGTTTATCGCGGCAATCCTGACGGCTATCGGGTATTCAATCAACGACAAAGTGGTCATCTTCGACCGCGTGCGCGAGTATACGACGCTCTATCCCAAACGTGATAAAAATTCATTGTTTAACGAAGCGCTCAACTCTACATTGAACCGTACGTTCAATACCAGTTTCAGTACTTTCCTGGTTTTGATTGTTATCTTCATTTTTGCCGGGGATGCTATCCGTAGTTTCTCCTTCGCGATGATTATCGGTGTCGTAATGGGGACGCTCTCTTCCTTGTTCGTCGCTGCCCCGATCGCTTACGAAATACAAAACAAAGCACAACTGAAACTGCAAGCCAAAGAGCAGAAGAAAAGCTAGTGGCTGGTTGGTGTTAATCAACTTTTGTTCACTCGAATCATAATCATCCCAAATTCGCTGTATCACAAGGCAGCGGGTTTGGGATTTTTTCTTTGTACCCAATTGCCGCTTCTCCGATGCAGATACGCACAATCCCAATGTAGAGACGGTGCATGCACCGTCTCTACCCGGTTGATCCCATTTTTTTAACAAAAACCTTCGTTTAACAAACTTTAACTGCCGATTTTTTGCAAAAATCAATAATCCGACGACCGTGAGTTGCAAAAATTGCAAAAAATCGACCTCCCGCCGAAGACTTTTTGCATTTTTTGCAAATTTTGAAGCGTTTCGATCCCGCGAGTTGCAAAAATTGCAAAAAACGCCCGAATGTCCATTTGCACGTTTCAAAAACCCCAAATACCTTTGCAGTTGAAAGTTGAATCGACAAAACCGTCATTGCGGAGTTTAACTTTCAACTAAATATAAATGATTAACTTAATTTGTGTCAGTATGAAAACAAGATTTATTTTATTTGATCAGGCTCCCCGCCACCACGCGGCGAACGATGATATAATCGCCGCTAACGTTATAAACGATGGTCATCTTTTTATAGGTAATGGTGCGGGCTTCAGGGCCGTAGAGCACTTACAGCGAGAAGTTTTGACTGACGGCGAAAGAGGCGCCGACAGTGGACAGTCGTCTGATTGTGCGAAAAATGCCCATATAATACTCCACAGCAGTTTGCGGAGCCAAAATCTCATATGCAATATAGATATATACGCGCTCTATGTCTTTGGCCGCTTCAGGAGATATTTGAATACCGTACTGTTTCATTGCGGCAGATTTATATCGGGCGCATCCCCTCGGCAACGCGCGCCGCATTCAGTTGAGCGCGGAAGTCTTCGCCGTAATGGTCAATCAATTTTTGACCGAGTCTGTCCATCCACTCTTCAAGCGTTATGCCTACGGGACTGCCGTCAGGATTATATTCAACGCCCGGAAGACGGTCGGGTTTCGTTTGAGGGCTTTCAAGCATATTCTTTCCCATATCCGAATCAGTTTGGATTGTGGAACAAAGATACGAAAACAAATTTAAAACGAAATATTATGGCTACAAATAATCAAAATCAAAACAGTCTGAACCACGATTCCAATAAGATTTCAATGATTAGCAAGATTAAAAATCATGGCAATCAGGTTAATCTTGCGAAAACCTCGGTTCAGACAGAAGGGAAATCGAGCGGGGCATCCTCGTATCTCACTGAAAACGTGTCAGTTACCCCCCCCCCTATCAAATCGTCCGAACTGTAACAGTCGTCTGAACTGTGATGACT
>JAISUK010000036.1 GCA_031272075.1 Dysgonamonadaceae bacterium | reverse complement strand
AGCTGGTGCGTTTCCGTCCGCGCTACCGAGGCTGCCTTCGTGAATTTGATTTCCACTTCTGTGCCCAGCGTGCCGATCGGTTTGACGAAGAATGCCTGCATCGGCGCTATCAGTCCGCCAGTCAGCAACGGTCGTGTCTCGAATGCCGCATTGCGGTAGAGACGGTAATACGGTTCCAGCAGCGTGCTGTTGACACTGTAAAGCACATCGAAATCCAGGCTCGACAGGAACGGGTTGGCGATCATGACTTCATCTATCTGCGAATCGCCGTCGGAATCCACTACCGGAACGCTGATCTTGAACGGATCCTGCGGCTGGTCGAGGTTGTTCTCGAATATAAAGCGGTAGGCTTCCGATGCACGCGTGATATCGTCGTGGTCACTGAGCAGCGAGAAGTCATCGCCGCTGTAGTAATAAATCTGGCTCACGCCTCCGGTATAGGTATGCAGCGGGTGGTGCGCGTCGGCCGTAGCGTTTTCAAAATACGGCAGTTCGATCACGCCATGCAACGCGTCCAGGTGCTGATGATCGCTGACGCCCGATACCGCATTGTCATACTCGGGAACATACAGGCAGATGGCGTAATTTTGGCGCATGCCGAGTTCCAGCGCTGTCGTCGGTTCCGGCGTATACCAGCCGCCCGTCAGTGAGCCGGAGCGGTCGCGCGAGGTTTTGAAGCCCTGCTGCCAGGTGTTGGGATATCCGCCGAAAGCGAAATCGCCTGTTACCACACTCTTCAAGGGCGCCGCCAGTGCATACCAGCGGCCGCGTTCCATCGGCGCTGCAGAAATGGGATCCCAGTCTGTCTGAAGCACATGCGCAGCGTTGTAGTAGCCGTAATTATACTGCACGTAGGCCTTGTTGTAGGTCAAATAGTGCGGCTGTGCCAGTTCTCCGCCGAAGTGGAAGACGATATTGTCGCAGGTGACTGGTCCGTAGCCCGCGCGCGGCGTTGAGGTGGAATCCAGCGCCGGGAAAGCCCTCGCTTCACCCGGTATATGCACTGTGGTGCATGATCCCGGCACCGCGTTCAGGTGGGTGCCGCTGGCATCCACCCAGTTGTCCGGGTTGTTCCAGTTGTTGTCGGCGGCCAACGTACTCCAGTACATCGTCGGGAAGGATCTGGTGATATAGACCGTGTTGCTCATCGACGAGAAGCAGGTGCCGTCAAACAGCGTCGCAAAATAGCTGCCCGTCTGTGTGGCGGTGTAGTTGGCTGTTGTTGCGCCCGCTATCAGTGTGTTGTTGCGGTACCACTGGTAGGTGACACCGGCTCCGGAGGCGTGCAGGGGGACGCTGATCGCTCTATCCGAGCAAAAAGAGATGGTGCCCGCGGGGGTGATGGACGGCGCTGCAGGTGCAGGGTCGGTAGAGACCACCACGTAGGCGAATTTATAGTCGCGCGCTACTGCCGCACCACCCACGCTGGAGACCCATACCGTGTTGCGGTCGGTGCCCGATGTGATGGTGTTGGCGATGATGGTCAGCTGTACTTCCGAGCCCTGGGGCAGTGAGGGCACTGTCCAGGTGAACGACCTCGTAGTGGGGTTGTAAGCGCCAACGGTGGTGCCGGTGGTGGCTTCGGCAGAGACAAACTGCCAGCCGGGGCTGAGGCTGTCGATCAACTGGATATTGGAGAAAGAAGACAGCTCGTTGTTACGCAGTTTAACTGTAAATACGCTGGTAGAACCGATACATCCGGAGAGCTGCGAGACTTCCTTGGTGAGTTCGATGGTACCGAACGACTTGGTGTTGTTCGTCAGGTTACAGTCGCTGAACGCGCCAAGGGCAGGGAAGTTGGTGCCGTCGTCCACCGCCCTGATATAGAATTGGGCAGGCATCGGCGACAGCGTAAAAGTTCTTGTGATGACCCGCGTCTGTCCCGGAAAAAGCCCCGCGCCGGAGACGTCCGCTCCCAATGTAGTACTTTGCAGGATATTGCCGGTGGCGATTGCATTTTTATAAAACTGGATAGGGGTATTTCCTGCGGCTTCAGCCATCCCCTGGTTGCCCAAGGTAACGGAGAGTGTGACCTGCGTACCGGATATGGAGATTGTTCCGTTCACCACAAAGAGGTCGGGCGCCAGGTCGATCGGCAGATTGCTGACGTCGCTGATGTATGGCGCCTGCATCGGGCCGCCATTATAATATTGTATCGGACTCCCGTCTTCCAAATAAAATGTCAGATTCGGCATTTGAATGCTGGTGGGGATTGTCAGATCATTGTTGATTGTCAGGTTACTGTATTGTTGTTGGTTCCAGACCCGCGGACAGGATGCCCATTTGGATTCTCCGCCTTCAAAAACCATGACTTCGCCACCGACGACATATTCGCTCGTGGGGCGTCCGGTGACTACAATATTGGCGCTACCGTCGCCGGTAACGTCAGCGATGATAGGCGCTTCAGTGGTTGTAACCGAATAACATGGAGCCGACCATTGTAGTACGGGAGCGGAACCGCTGCCATCGAAAATCCTTACGGTGGTTTCGTCGCGGTAAACCAGTTCAACCGTGCCGTCCAGGTTGAAGTCGAACAAAGTCAGCGAGGTAGCGGCGCTACGGTCGGTATGACTCATGGTCCATTTTTGTTGGAAGTCCGTCCCGTCAAAATAGTAGGAATAGAGTATATAAGCAGTATTTATACAAATTTCAGGGTATTTTTTGCCGTTGATCACTGCGCCGTCGATATCTCCAATAAAAGGATAAGAGACACCATTGCTTGTCGCGAAAGAGAAAGTGCCAATAACCGTATTGGTTGAAGGTGTCCATACAACCACCGTATTTGTCGAGGTTTGACTGTCCGAATAGACCACATCGAGTATGCCGTCCTGATTGATATCCGCAGCCATCGCGACACCTTCTTGTGCAGATGCATAACTGGGGCAACGCGCATATAAAGTATAACTTCCGGCAGCATATTTATAGATATCGGTACCAACAAGAATTTCAGGAAGACCGTCGCCGTCAACATCGGCTGCGGTAGGAACCGTAACAAGTCCCCAACTGCCTTTCCCCATCAGCGGGAGCGTAGTCATGATGTTCCCTGTCTGCGCATCAACGACTTGTCCTTCAACAATCATTTCGGGATTCCCGTCACCCTCGAAATCGGCAATGATGGGCAACAGCCCTCCCCAACTTACAAAAGCAGTGATCGAGACGGGCTTGTCCACCCATTTCGGACTGAAGGTGATCGGACGCACACCGGGGGCGCTCGATACTTCGTACAAAAACATTTTGCTGTTGAGCGCTGAAACGATGAAAACTTCTGCTTTGCCGTTGCCGTCGATGTCACAGATCAATCCGGGGAACGACACGTCATAAGAACTGGGGGAAACTATCAATACATCAAGTTGAATGACTCCTGCCACATCGCCTGTTTCACCTTCAAATATATATACTTTATAGCCGTCGGCGCTCATGGCGACGATTTCCACTTTGCCGTCTCCGTCAATATCGCCGGCCAAAGGTGTACCTTCGTTGTGGATATTGTTGGAGGTTGCAGACATCCATGCACGTTGAATGCTAAAACTGAAAGCAGGACGAGTAGAACTACAGTCCTGTGTACCCGGGATCACATTGTTCTGTCCGTTAACATTTTGCAAGCCGACGAAACTTAACAAACAAAAAAAAGTACAAATTGAAACTCTTGACATAATAATAACCAATTATACACTCCGTAAATAATATACAAATATCATACCAAAATTGTTTGAGATTCTCTATTTAGCTGTATTTATCTGTAATTATCGGAGTACAAAGGTAATTTATTTTTATTCTTATGAGAATAAAAAAATCTAGTTTCTTCATATACAATCCCTTTTTCTGTACAAACAAGGGGGTATTTTGTACAATTTGAAATAAACTTTTTAGCGTTTTCGGCGTCAAATAAAAAAAGACGAGTTGTTAATAACTTGTTTATTATTCAATTTGTGTGGAAATTTGAAAAATCTCGTGTATTTTTGCATCAACTTTTATATACAGTTTATTGAGTTTATTATGACGATTCAATTATTATTTACCATTTTTCTGGTTTTTCTCAATGGTTTTTTTGTCGCAGCCGAGTTTGCGATTGTCAAAGTTCGTAATTCGCAGATTGAGGTAGAGAAGAATACGAGCAAAGCGGCGATGGTAGCCGCCAGAAACATTTTATCGAATTTGGATGGTTACCTGGCGGCGACGCAACTGGGAATTACTTTCGCGTCGTTGGGACTGGGTTGGGTAGGAGAAAAGATTTTTACGGAAATCATCCTGTTACTTTTTTCTACGGTGGGATTTGAGATGAGTCCGTCGTTGGCAAGCGGATTGGCGATTCCGGTTGCATTCCTGTTGATCACAATCATGCATATCGTCCTGGGGGAATTGGCTCCCAAGTCGTTAGCGATTCGTAAACCGGTACAGATCACCTTTGGGGTGGCATTGCCGTTGCGGATCTTCTATTTTGTTTTTCAACCGTTTATCTGGCTGTTGAATGGTCTGGCGAATATGTTGCTGCGCATTGTCGGCATTCAACCCGTTCACGAGCAGGAAGACATCCATACGGAAAAAGAATTGAAAGTAATTATCGCGGAAAGTCAAAAAGGCGGCGAGATCGAAGAGACCGAAAAAGAGCTGATACAAAATGTGTTTAGTCTGGGAGACCGGAAAATTCAAAGCCTGATGACGCCGCGCAACGAAGTGGTGTGGATCAATATCGAAGACGATCCGGAAACGATTAAACAGACCATTCTGGAGAAACGACACGACGTCTATCCGCTTTGCCGCTCCAATCTCGACGATGTCCTCGGATTTATCTATACCAAAGACCTGGTGGGTGAAGATTTTAATGTGATTGTGGCCGATCTGCAGAAAATCAGCAGAGAGATACAGGTAGTCATCACTACCAACAAAGCCTATTCGGTGCTGGAACGTTTCCAACGCGAAAAAGTTTACCGCGCGATTGTGGTCGACGAATACGGTAGCGTGAAAGGAATCGTTACCATCAACGATATATTGGATGCTTTGGTCGGCGACATTTCGGAGACGGACGAATTTGAGTATGCGTCGATTGAGCAGGCCGACGGCAGTCTGATTGTCGACGGTCAAATCCCTTTCATCGAATTTCTGGAAAAAGTCGGATTAGACGATGATGCGATCGACACCACGAAAGCGCACTATATCACCATTGCAGGATACATCATCGATGCACTGGAGCGCATTCCGGTGGAAGGCGACAGGGTGCAGTGGGAAAATTTCATCTTTGAAGTGGAAGTGATGGATCACAATCGGGTCGATAAAGTGAAAGTTACCACCGTCTGATTTTTGTAATTGGAATTATTCTGCTATTTTTGTATAAAAATCAATGCGATGGTAAAAACAGATGTATTATCCACGAAGCAGCGTTTCGGCATTATCGGGACGAGTGCATTGCTCGACAGGGAAATAGATAAAGCGTTGTTGATAGCGCCTATCGACCTCTCCGTGTTGATCACCGGAGAGAGTGGCGTCGGGAAAGAAGTGTTTTCGCAAATCATCCACCAAAACAGCTTACGCAAACATGGCCAGTATATCGCCGTCAATTGCGGCGCCATCCCCGAAGGGACGATCGATTCGGAACTTTTCGGTCATGAAAAAGGCTCTTTCACCGGCGCTCTGGGCGAACGGAAGGGCTATTTTGAAGTGGCCGACGGCGGCACGATCTTCCTGGATGAAGTCGGTGAGATGCCGATGTCTACCCAGGCGCGGTTGCTGCGGATATTGGAATACGGCGAATTTATCAAAGTCGGTTCCTCTAAAGTTCAAAAGACGGATGTGCGGATTGTCGCCGCTACCAATATGAATCTGTTACAGGCGATACGCAACGGGCGTTTCAGGGAAGACCTGTATTTCCGGTTGAATACGGTGCCGATTGAGGTGCCGCCGTTGCGCGAAAGGAAGGAAGATATCCCGTTGCTGTTCAGAAAGTTTGTGAGTGATTTTGCCGAGAAATACCGCGTGCCTGCCATTCAATTGACGGAAGAGTCGCGTCTGGTTCTCGTCAATTACCGCTGGCCGGGAAATGTCAGGGAATTGAAAAATATTGCCGAACGCATGATGATCATCGAGCAAGAAAGGGAAATTACGGCCGCGACACTGAAAACCTACCTGATCAATCCGGATATGGAACGGCTTCCGGCATTGATTCCTCCGGGAAATGACACCAAAAATTTCGGCTCGGAACGCGAAATATTGTATCAGGTGCTGTTTGATATGCGGAAAGATGTCAATGATCTCAAAAAATTGGTTCACGACATCATGATCGGCAATATCGCGTCGCCGCAGGTCGAGAAAACCGCCCCTTATCGTACCACAGTCAATGTGCAGGATGTGACGCCTCCTACCGTCGGTACGATACCCGTGTCCGCTTCAAAGGAAGAGGTGGTGCCGTATGTGGACGATTACGTAGAAGAAACGATGTCGCTGGAAGAAGTGGAAAAAGAAGTGATCCGCAAAGCCTTGGAACGCCATGGCGGGAAACGGCGCAATGCAGCTTTGGATCTGAAAATCTCGGAACGCACCTTGTACCGAAAAATCAAAGAATATGGACTGGAATAGAAATAATTGGAAAGCGATGCTGAACCGTTGGACGATGTGTTGCCTGTCGATGATGGTGTTGCTTTGTCTGTTGTCGTGTTCGATTTCCTATAAATTTGACGGCGGTTCGATCGATTACAATCTGGTCAAAACAGTGATGATACGGGATTTCCAAAATCAGGCTTCACTGGTTTACCCGCCTTTGACGCAGACGTTTAATTCACAACTCCGAAGTCGTATCATCGATCAGACGCGGCTGCGCGAAGTGTCGAACAATGCCGATTTGCAGTTTGAAGGCGAAATTACGGGATACGATGTGGCGGGGATGGCGGTAAAAGAAGACGCTTACGCCTCGATGACCCGTTTGACGATCACCGTCAAAGTGCGTTACACGAACAATAAAAAGCCGGAAGAAAGTATTGACCAGAATTTCCAGTCATTTCAGGAATTTTCCAGCTCCAGATCCCTGGATGAGGTTCAGGATCAGTTGATTCGCGATATTGTCACCGATTTGGTCGATCAGATTTACAATGCAACTTTAGGGAATTGGTAGATGACGGCAACCGACATGATTTCATTGATGGAGTATCCGGAAAAAATGAATGTGGATACGCTACAGCAACTCAGAAACGTGCTGGATGACTATCCGTATTTCCAAACCGCACGCATGCTCTACCTGATGAACTTGCGGTTGCTGAAAGATTCCGATTTTAATGATGAACTGAAAACAACCGCCTGTTATGCCGGCGACCGCCGCAGACTTTTCCTGCATCTCCACAAAAAACTGTTTGAACCGCTGAATCTTGACGATTATTCAAAAGCGAAACAGAAGACGGAAACGTCGGATTCTTCCTTTGAATTGGTGGATGTCTTTCTCGATGAGGAATCGAGGAAAACCCAGCCGGAATTTCGTCTGCCCGACGACGATGGCCTGCATATTCATGCTGCCACCCGACTTGCAGGAGATTATATGACAAATTTCTTTGCCGACGGTACGTCCGATGTGGATGAAACGCCTGTGACGCCGATGAAACATCAACAGACCATTGACGAATTTTTGAGCCGCGATGCCGGATCGCCGGTGAAAATCGAACTGACACCGATTGATGAGATGGCTATGGATCGCATAGTCACGAACTTAAATACGGTGGAACCCGATGATTTTTTCTCCGAGACCTTGGCCAAAATATATGTCAAACAACAAAAATATGACAAGGCAATTGCAATTATCAAGAAATTACATTTGGTATATCCGGAAAAAAACCGTTACTTTGCAGACCAAATTCGTTTTTTGGAAAAATTAATTACAAATACTCAAAAATAAAAGGATAAACAATGTTTTTATTTATTTCAATATTGATTGTTATCGCTGCCATCCTGCTGATATTCTTCGTGGTGGTGCAAAATTCCAAAGGAGGAGGATTGGCCTCCGGATTTTCTTCGTCCAATCAAGTGATGGGTGTACGGAAAACGACCGATTTCCTGGAAAAAGCGACCTGGGGGCTCGCCGGCGCTATTGTGGTGCTCGCTGTCTTCTCCACTTTTTTCGTTCCCGGACGCAATGTTCAAGAACAAGAATCAGAAATCAAACAGGAAATCCAAAACGCGGTTCCCATCAATCCGAATGCGACTTCACCTTTCGGAACGCCGATTGAACAGCCGCAGCAACAGCCGGCTCAGCCGTAAGCGCCTTTTGGACAAAAAAAAGAGGCTGTCTTGATTTTTTGAGACAGCCCCTCACTTTTTTAAAGAATTATCCCGCCTTTTTATATTGCCGGAATCTGTTCTTTGCCGATATATTCATATTCGGCAGGTGATCCTGCTGTGCCGGATTTGATACACTTCAGCGTGTGTTCAAAATAGCGGCGGTCAGACGAGGAATAATAATGTTCGATACGAACTTTCAGCAATTGTTCGACGCCCGAAACATGCGTTTGCAGATCCGGATAATTGACGCTGGCGAAAATCGGCAAACCCATTTCCGCACGCTGGTCAAACAACGCCCACTTTTCTTCATTGGTGGATAGGTTTTTAATCTCATCATCGCCATACAAAGAGCGGTTGCTGTCGAATGCAATTTCGCCGTAATAGGCATTGAAGCCGTAATAATGTTCTTCGTTGATGCGTCCGGGATAAGGATACCATTTGTCTTCCATATTAAGGCGCACGTGATCGATGAATTTTTGTACAGCGTCGGTATTCACATAGCGTTTGATGGACAACACGATAGTCGGATCAAACATCCAGCCTTGCGAGGAGACAACATATTGTTCAGTACGCATTTCCGATGTGGCCGATGGCGTCCATTTGCCTGCGGTAAACGTATATTTGTCGGCGTAATTGGCTGAAGACGAAACCCGGAACACGACGGTTCGTTCGGCGCCTTCTTGTGCAAACGGGAATTTTTGAGCCAACAGGGTGGGTAAATAATTGGGTGCCTGAGCGGCTGTCAGATAGGTTAGGCCCATAGCGGTGTAGTCTTCCGGTTGCAAGGCCAGGATGTTAGTGCTCGAAGCTACTGCTGCCCAGGCTGTGCCGTTGAACTGATAAACGGCATATTGCACGACCGATGAAGCCACATTCATCGTGCTTTTGGTTTCCGCCATCTTAATATTATCCAATTGGTAGGTCGTCGTTGCCACATTTCCCACGCCATTGCCCGCATATTTGAAACCCACATATACTTTTTTGCCTGCATAAGCCGAGAAATCCATTTCTCCGGCAGGACGTAGCGTGCCGTAAGCCGCTGCCGGAATTTCCGGAGTGGTTGGAATATCAAAATTGCCTGTGATTTCATTCCATGTGGCCGAAGTGATGCCTGCTTCCGTGCCGTTGAAATTCTCGGATACCCATACCGACAGCAAATCTCCTTTATAATAACCGCCGGTAACGTCGAACGAAAGTTTCGGCGTCGCGCTGGTGGTCAAGTCGATTTGATTGGTAATCAACCAAATGGTATTTACTTCATTGGTATTGTTGGCGGAGAATTGTGCATACTGATTCGAGTTGAATATCCTGCATTGCCAGAATTTGGTGCCGGTTACATCCTTGTTGATCCAGCCTTCAACGGCGATTGGCACGGTGGAGCCGTTGGAACCTCCTTCAAAATCGGCATAAACATAGCGTACTTCCGCTACCGAAATTTCCGGTTCCTGCGTGGAATAATTGTATTGAACAATGGCATAATCGCCATTGACGGCGCCGGGTTTTTTTGTTGACAAGATTGTCGGAATTTTCGAGGCGGGCGATTTGGCGGGAGTCAGTGCTGAGACATAATCCGTCGCGCTGCCCCAGGCTTGTTTATAATCGTCGGTATTCAAAACATACGAAGGTTGCGAGAGCAGCGTCAAAGTTTCATCCCGGTCGGGCAAATACGGGAAAGTGACTTTTGCCGACGAGCCGATATCCGCCGAATAAAACAGATTTTGCAGCGCGTAAGGAATCAGACGGCTGGACGGGATGGTCGATGAAAATGCCTTGCTTGAGTTCAAAGCATTGGCCAGCAAAGAATCTGCTTGGGTTTTATTCGACCTCAAGGCATTGATAATCGTGGTGAAGTCGGTCGAGGCAATTTCGTATTCGTAAGAGGTGACATTTTTGATACTCGATAGTTCGTCCAACTCTGGAAAATTATCTTTGTTGTAGTCGCAGGAGGCCAGCAATGCCACTGCAATACATAAACTGTATATTTTTATTATTTTCATACGTAAATAATTTGTTTTTAAAAGGTCGTATGGAACTCGCATGTCATTATTGTCATCAGCTTGGATGTTAGAAAATCATGCTCGTTTTTCATACGTCAATACATTATTAGAAATTAATTTTTAATCTTACAGACATGGTGCGTCCGAATCCGTAAAACACCCGGTAAGCCGATTGCCAGTCGTGATTGGAACCGTCGTAAGCCTGAGAAATGTATTCCTGATCGAACAAGTTATTGATGTTCCCCGATAAATTCGTGCGAAATCCACCCATATAGAACGAATAGCTGGCATTCAGATCGAAAGTATGGTAATCCGGAATAATCCACGGCGTGGCAAAAGTCTTTTCGCCGCCGATAACCAAGTCGCTGGAGGCGCTGAATGACCAGTCGGCATAATTGCGCCCGAAGTAATTCCAGTCGAGGCCGATGCGAACGCCGTGTCCCAGACGGAAATTAGCGCCCAAAGCCGAGGTGAGCTGTGCCGAACCCCCTTCTTTCACACCGTTCAAAACCAGTTTGGAGGATGCGTGATCTTCCGCCTGAATGCCTGACGCAATCTCGTAGTTTTTCGTTACGGGCTGGCCGTTGGAAGTATAAAAATATCCTACGGGGTCGTTTGTCCATTTCCAATCGCCAACGGACAACATTCCCGTCAATTCCAGCCAATTGATTGGTTTGGCGGTCAATTCCAGTTCAACTCCCTGGTGTGTAGAATTGACTCCCTGCATATTGATGAGTGCACGGTCGATCACCGCATTCGCCGAGGTGACTTCGATTTGTCGTGCCATGGTCTTGTCTTTCCATTCGGTATGGTAAAGATTCAGATTGGCCGACAAAAAGCGGGAGCGGAATCCGTAACCGCCTTCAACAGAGAAAATTTTCTCGTTTACGGCACTTGGATTGGTGGTATTGCTGGTGGCAGACGACAGGAAAGCCCCGCCTGAAAAGAAAGGCGCGCGGCTGATATACCCGATGTTGGCGAAAACATTGTGATAGTTGTTCAGGTTGTAATTCACCCCGCCCTTCACGGTATATCCGATTGCATTGACGGTTTCCGATTTTGCATGTTCGGCATCGTAATAATAACGGTCGTAACGCCATTGCGAAGTATTGTTGAATGATCCGGAGAAGAAAGCATTCAATTTTTCCTTGTTGTATTCGATTTGTCCGAAAACCCCTTCCTGCACCACATACCCGTCATAATCGCGGTAAATCACGTCGCCAACAGTCAGTTTTTGATAGACCCAGTTCGGATCGGCGGCTGCCTTGTTGTTTTCGGCTTTGACCAATGGACGGTTGCGGATGTCGAGATAAAAATCACCGTTGTAAAGGTCGATAATTTCATTGGTATGCGTTCCGATGTAGTAACGTCCGTCGATACCGGCATAATAATCGATATTTTCCGTCAGTTTGCCGGTATAAGTTGAAAGCAAGCCATACCATTTATGCTGGTTTTTGGAAACAGACATCACCATCTGTGACCCATTGATGCTACTTTCGTTCAGTTCCTGGATTTTATCGTAGGCAAAAGTGCCGTCAGGATTCCGGAAAGTGGTGTTCAATACGCCATTGCTGGCGCCGTACCAGTAGTTCGCATAAGTGCTGCTGGTTCCCTGACCGCTGTATCCCCAACCATCGCCGATTGAGAGGTATAAAGCAGTACTCAAAGAAGAAGTCGGCGTGATTTGCCAGATATGATTCAGTGAAATTTGAGGCTTGTGATATTTGTTTTTGGCTGAAGTTTTGTATTCACCGTTTTTCCCGAAACCATAAATCGGGTTGTAACGGTATTGTTCGCCGGGCAGCATGTATTTTTTTGCTTCCTGCCAGCCCTGAATGGAAAGTCCGTCGTAGCTGCTGCGTTGGTCGTGCACTTGCGGCGCACCGAAAGCCGTCAGCGACAACTGCTGTGATTCGCCCAGTCGCTTGGCCACGCTGAGGAAATAGTTATAACCTTGAAATCCTGTTCCTTGAATGTATCCGTCGCCCCAGGTTTTACCGCCTAACAGCGTCAATGCCCAACCGTTTTTCAGCAGTCCTGAAGATACGGAGAACAGATATTTATTGTAGCCGTCGTTGCCGATGCCGTAGCTGGCGCTGCCGCCTTTTTTTGCGTCAATGGTTTTCGTAATGATATTGATGGATCCGCCGACCGAAGGCGCCGAAACTTTGGATGCGCCCAATCCGCGCTGCACCTGCATCGAACGGGTCACATCCGAAAGGCCTGCCCAGTTACTCCAGTACACGCCGCCCCATTCCATATCGTTCATCGGAACGCCGTTGATCATGACGGCAATATTTTCGGATTTAAAGCCGCGCAGATTCACTTTCGAGTCGCCGAATCCGCCACCTTCTTTTGTGGCATACACCCCTGGTGTAGATTTCAGGATTTCAGGAAATTCCTGCGTTCCCAGTTTTTCCTCAATCTTCAACGGATCGATGGTAGAACTGGCGATAGGCGTTTGGCGATCCACTACAACGGAAGCCGTAACCACTACGTCTTTGAGCAACACATCTTCTTCCGCCATGGAGATGGTGCCCAAGTTGCTTTTTCCGCCGACAAATACCGTGAGCGTTTTAAAGCCGAGATAGGTAAACGTCAAGTTGGCGTTCGGCGCTACTTTTAATTCAAAATAACCGTTCAAATCGGTGACAGTGCCGACAGTGTTGTCAATGGTAGTGACACTTACGCCTGCCAGTGATTCATTGGTGCTTACACTTACTACTTGGCCTTTCACTACGGTTTGAGCCGCCGCCGAAGAGGCAAAAACCGTAGCTATCAGCAAGAAAGCAATTTTTCTGAGTTGTTTCATTTGCATAAATAAATATATAAATTAAATTCTGTAAAATTAAGGACTTAATTTGAAATTGCACATAATATGTAATGGCATTTTCTTAAAGAAAAATCAAAAAGTTATCAACAATCAGGCGCAATTCGGTTGTTTTTAGTTGTAAATATAATTCAGTAAAGCTGCCAGATGTGCTGCTGCGTCGACTAAACATTTTTCCCAAAGAGGCTTATATTTGTAGAGATATTCATACGATTTGCCGGTTTCGTCAGCCGAACCATACACAGTTTGCGCTTGAAGATAGATGTTCCATGCCCAGCCGAGAATTGTGTCGGGAGTGCCGTCGAACGCTACGCTTTCAGTCGGATAGATTCGCATCAGGTGGTTGGAATATTCGGTATAACTCAGTTTTTGGGAATCAATCAGAGCGCTGTCCCACAAGCTGTGCAGATTGGCAGGAATATGAAACCAGATAATTTCTATGGTATTTCCGCCCCGATCGCCGGCATGTCCCAAATGCAAAGGACAGTGCATATCGCCCACCAAGTGGATGAGCATCTTAAGCATTGCCGTATCGTCGGGAATCTGTTTGAGGTATTCGGTAAGCGTAATTACAGAATAAATGTTTTGTCCGTTATCCAAGCGCACGGCCATCGCGTTGAAAGCGGGGCGCGACAAAGCGGTGTCGAGGTTGGTATAGTGCCAATCCCTCGTAAAATCGTAGGCGGGATCGGAACGAATTTCATCGCCCCAGTTGGCAACCATGGCGATGGAGGCATTGCCCAAAATCGTGTTGATGCGCTCTTTGGCGGTCGCCGTTAATTGATTTTCGGCAATCTCGCCGATGATGCGGTGTCCGGTGGATCCCCAACCGAAAGCCTGGAAAGTCTTGAAGACGATAAGTGTTATTGCCAGTATATATTTTAACATTATGATATAGAATAAAAAATACGAACTAAGGAAGAAATAAATGATGCAGATCTTCTCCGTTTTTTGCCAGGTATACGTTCATTCCACATTGCTTTGCCGCTTCAATATTGCGAACACCGTCGTCAATAAACAATGTTTCGGCAGGATTGATTCCCGAATCTTCGATGACAAATTCAAATATCTTTCGGTCGGGTTTGAGCATCCCGATCTCGAAAGACAGGTAGAGTTTGTCGAAATATTCATCGATGCTTTTCCCGAAGGAAGAAAAAGCGGGCGAATGTGCCCAAGTCATGACCACCGGATTGGTGTTGCTCAACAGGTAGAGTTTGTAGTTTTTGCGCAAAGTTTCCAACATCGTCAGTTTTTCGACGGGAACATCTTTGATGAATCCGAGCCATCCGTAGTCGATTTCCGCATCAGAGAGGTTTTTCCCGGTCTCATTTCGCAGGGCTTCATAGAAAGCTTGTTTCGACAGCCTCCCCGCTTCCAGATCCAGAAAGATGCCTTTCTGCAGGTAAGGATCAAGAAATTCTTCTATCCGCTCTACGCCAATCTCTTTGAAGCGGCGCAGGGCTTCTTGATGGTCGAGCGTGATGATGACGCCTCCGAGGTCAAATACGATGTTTTTGAATTTTTGCATATTGTTGAATTATTTTTTCAGGGCAAAATTAATACTTTTCAAAGAGAATTTTGTACTTTTACGTGCATGAATCCGATTACAATAAATAAAAATTTCAAATTATGTTTACTAGAGAAGTTTATATTCGTCGCCGCGAGCAGTTGAAAAAATCAATGACTTCCGGTTTGATTATTTTACCGGGCAATGGCGAAGCCGCGGTGAATTATGCGGGAAATCCATATACCTTTCGTCAGGACAGTTCGTTTATATATTTTATAGGACTGGATACACCGGATTTATGTTGCGTGATCGACGTTGATTCCGGAAATGAATATTTGTTTGGCGATGAACTGACGCTCGACGATATCATTTGGATGGGCGACCTGCCATCGTTGAAATCGCGTTGCGAAGCGACCGGAATTACAAATGTATTGCCGCTGTCAAAACTGAAGGGATTGTTGGAACCCGCATTGAAAAGCGGCCGCCGCCTCCATTACCTGAAGCCTTATCGCTATCGCAACCAGCTGCTGTTGAGCGAATTGCTAGGTATTAAGCCGGATACGGTAGCGGATAATTTTTCTTTGGAATTGACCAAAGCAGTCATCGCACTGAGGATGGAAAAAGATGCGTTGGAACTCTGTGAATTGGAGAAAGCCGGAGAAATCGGTTTCCAAATGCACCTGAAAGCGATGCAATTATGTAAACCCGGAATGAGCGAACGTGCGATTGCCGGAACGATGGAAGGCATTGCGATCGCTTCAGGCAACAGGGTGTCATTTCCGACCATTCTCTCGCAAAACGGTCAAATTTTGCACAATCACAACCACGAAGGGATCTTACAGACCGGACGCCTGATGCTGACTGACGCCGGTGCGGAAAACGAAAACTGCTATGCGTCCGATTTTACACGTACCGTTGCGGTGGGCGGAATCTATACCCAACGACAGAAAGAAATCCACACGATCGTATTGCAGGCGCTGAATCATTCCATGCAATTGATCCGGCCTGGAATCCCTTACAGGGATGTGCATCGCGAAGCCTACCGGATTGTTTTTGAGGGTCTGAAGGCCATAGGGCTGATGCGCGGAGATGCAGAAGAAGCCCTGGCATGCGGCGCTCCGGCCTTGTTTATGCCTCATGGCCTCGGACATGCGATGGGCTTGGATGTCCATGACATGGAAGATTTGGGCGAAACATTCGTCGGCTACGACGACGAGATCACCCGTAGCACGATTTTCGGTTACAAAAGCCTGCGTCTGGGTCGTAGGCTTCGGGAAGGTTTTGTGCTGACGGTCGAACCGGGCATTTATTTCATTCCGCAACTGATTGAGAAATGGAAAAACGAACACATCAACCAGGCGTTTATCTGTTTTGACAAACTCCCGGCCTATTACGATTTCGGTGGGATCCGGCTTGAAGACGACGTCGTGGTAACGCCTGACGGATGCCGACTTGTGTACCCGAAACGGTTGCCCGTAACCATCGAAGAAATCGAAGAGACAATTAAGAGTAGCTAGTGGTTCCTCACAAAATTACTTCAGAATCAGAAACAGCATGACTATCTTCGCTTTTGTAAACCAAAAAAGGTCTCGCTCTCAATCATTACGTCCAACAGAATGGCGTTATTCGGTCGATAGAGAATGATTTTCCTCTAAACTCTGTAATACTGCTCCCATCCTTTACGGGGCGGGGGACCCGTCAGCAAATCATTTGCCAGTTTATTGTTTGTAATGATTTTCTTCTCGCGGTCAAATTCCAATTTCGTGTTCAACTGTTGGGCGATGACTCCCAGTGAAAATACCTGACTGAGCGGGCCGGCGATATGGAAAGGTGAGCGGCATTTTTCTTGTCCTTTGCACGCCAGCAAGAAATTCTTGAAATGATTGGAGGTGCTTGCGGGAACTTCAGGCAGTTGCGATTGCATCGCTTGGGCTTTTTCTTCGGGAATGATGGAAAGTGTGCTGCCATGCGATCCTCCCTTGAAAGTCAGTGTTTTGCTGTAGATGATTTTGCCCGGATTTAATTTTGCCGGTTCGATTTTGCCGGTGCTGGGAGGCGGGATGTTGGGATCCAGTCCGGAGACGCCGAAACCTTCGGGGATGGGCGGCAGATTAGTAACGCCGTCGTACCAGGTAACATCAATCGGAGGCATTTCGCCCCGTTCGGGAAATCTAAACAGGAGGGTAGAGGCCTGTGGATAGAAGAAAGGATTGTATCCCTCCAGTTTGAGCGGATCTATTTCGTAGGGCAATCCCATATCCAGGAACTGATGTGCTGTATCCAGGATGTGTGCGCCCCAATCGCCCAAAGCGCCCAGTCCGAAATCGTACCAGCAACGCCATTGCCCATTGACAAAATCCTTGTTGTAGTCATGCGGTTGCGCAGCCGATAACCATGCGTCCCAGTCAAGCGTGTCGGGAATCGGTTCGGCGAGAGGAAACGACGTGATGGCGGTGTCCCAGCCATGCCAGCGGCGCGAAGCATTCATGTGGGCGGTGATGGCGGTGACGTCTTTGATGATGCCTGCATCAACCCATGCCTTGAATTGGAAATAATTTGCTTCGGAATGACCCTGATTGCCCATTTGTACGGCCAATTTATCGTATTTCTTTTCCGCTTGCATCAGTAGCTCTATCTCATTGAACGTGCGCGCCAACGGTTTTTCGACGTATACATGCTTGCCAAGTCCCATCGCCATCATCGTAGCCGGAAAATGGGCGTGGTCGGGAATGCCGATAGATACGGCATCAATTTGGGGCCCAATCTTGTCAAACAACTGTCGGAAATCCTGGAAGCGAGGAATGTTGGGAAATTTCTCCAGGATGCCGAGGGTATGCGGTGCACCCATGTCTACGTCGCATAAAGCGATGACATTGACCAGTCCGGTGTTGTAGAGTTCGCGGATGATGTCGGCTCCGCGGTTGCCAATGCCGATGCAGGCAAGGTTGATCCGTTCGTTTGCACTTGCCAGTTTCTCCGGTATGATTTCCGGATGCTTTGACCGTTTGCAAAAAGAGAACATCGGGGCACTCCCAATGGTGGCGGATAATAGCGCTGCTCTTTTAATAAAGACTCTTCTAGATACGTTCTGTGAATTCATGTGGATATGATTAATGATTATTTACACAATTTCCGGCGTAAAAATAATCATTTTTTACAATAATAAAGAATATTGACCTAAAAAAATCAATCCTTCAATCCTTCAATCTCAGTACGCCCGTGCAAAAACCACCCTTCGTTCCGAAGGTTTTCCCGTCACGATACACTTTCCCGGAGTCGGGTCGCCTCCCAGCGGGATGCAACGGATGGTTGCTTTTGTTTCTTCCTTGATTTTTTCTTCCGTTTCGGAAGTGCCGTCCCAATGTGCCAGCAAAAATCCGCCTTCTTCGATTTTTACTTTAAATTCGTCGTAGCTATCGACCGTTACCGTATGCGATTCGCGGTAGTCGTAGGCTTTTTTGAAGATATTTTCCTGGATAGCGTTCAAGAGGTCTTTGATGTAGATTTCAATGTTGTCAAAACCGACGGTTTCTTTCGTCAAAGTGTCGCGGCGGGCGATTTCGGCAGTATTGTTTTCCATATCGCGGGCTCCGATAGCCACGCGTACCGGCACGCCTTTCAGTTCGTATTCGGCGAATTTCCAGCCCGGCTTTTTATTTTGTGAATTATCGTATTTCACGCTTATTCCCAGTTCTTTCAGCTTGTTTGCCAGTTTGTCGGCTTTCTTGTTAATCGCATCCCATTGTTCGTCGGTTTTATAGATCGGAACGATCACCACTTGGTAAGGAGCCAGTTTGGGTGGAAGCACCAGCCCGTTGTCGTCGGAATGTGCCATGATCAGTGCGCCCATCAAGCGGGTGGACACGCCCCAAGAAGTCGCCCATACATAATCGCGTACGCCGTCTTTGTTCAGGAACTGTACATCGAATGCTTTCGCAAAATTCTGTCCCAGGAAATGGGAAGTTCCGGCTTGCAAGGCTTTCCCGTCTTGCATCAATGCCTCGATGCAATAGGTTTCCAATGCACCGGCGAAACGTTCGTTGGCAGTCTTGACGCCTTTCAATACGGGCACGGCCATGTATTTTTCCGCAAATTCGGCATAGACGCCGAGCATCTTTTCCGTCTCTTCCAATGCTTCTTCTTTGGTAGCGTGAGCGGTATGGCCTTCTTGCCACAAAAATTCTGCTGTGCGCAGAAACAGGCGGGTACGCATTTCCCAACGCACGACGTTTGCCCATTGGTTGCACAACAACGGCAGGTCGCGCCACGATTGGATCCAGTTTTTATAAGTATTCCAGATGATGGTCTCGGAGGTCGGACGTACCACCAGTTCTTCTTCCAGGCGGGCATCAGGATCGACAATCACGCCGTTGCCATTCGGATCGTTTTTCAGTCGGTAGTGGGTCACGACGGCACATTCTTTGGCGAATCCTTCCACATGGTCGGCTTCCTTACTCAAGAAAGATTTCGGGATAAACAAAGGGAAATAGGCATTGACATGTCCGGTTTCCTTGAACATGGTATCCAATTGTTGTTGTATCTTTTCCCAGATGGCATAACCGTAGGGTTTGATCACCATGCAACCGCGAACGGCTGCATTTTCTGCTAAATCTGCCTTGATCACCAGGTCGTTATACCACTGTGAATAATTCTCGCTTCGTGGAGTCAATTCTTTTATTGCTATGGCCATTTTATTTATTTGCTTTTGTTATCAGGGTGCGAAGGTATAAAAAAAAAGTGAATGGAGATCAAAAAGGATTGAATCTCCATTCACATATTAACTGAATGATAAGAACCGGAACTTATTTCAATGTACCAGCTTCCGCCTCTTGTTGCATCTTGGCGTTCGGCAGAATGTAGACTTCTACGCGGCGGTTAAGCGCCTGGACTCCTTTGGCGTTTTCTTCAGCGACCGGTTGCGACGATCCGAGTCCGTGCGACAACATGCGGGAAGAAAGGATGCCATTGGTTTCGAGGTAATTTTTAACGGCATCGGCACGTTGTTGTGAGAGCGGGATGTTGATCTTGTCGCCCCCTGAACTGTCGGTATGTCCGTAGATTTCGACATCGGTGTCGGGATTGTTTTTCAACGAAATTGCGAACTGCGACAGCGAATTTTTCGAGACGGTGTTCAGTGCGCTCGAATTGGTGGCGAAGAGGATTCCCGAATCAAATGTCACTTTGATTGCCTGTCCTTCGTGGATGGATTCCACTTGGGCGCCTTGGATTTTTTCCAGTTCTTCTTTCTGTTTGTCCATTTTGTGGCCGATCAATACGCCGGCAGTACCACCGACAATAGCGCCGATTCCGGCACCCCATGCAGCACCTTTACCTCCACCGAGCAATGCGCCGACGCCGGCTCCAACCGCAGCTCCGCTGCCGCCACCGATGACTGCGCCTTTAGTCGTGTTGCTAGCGCCGCATCCGGAGAAGATCACTGCAACGCACAGTAATAAAATTGCGAATAGATTTACCTTTTTCATACGTGAATTTTTTAGTTTTATAAAGTTAATAGTAAAAAGACAATACATCGTAACGGTGCATCATATTTTTATGGATTATATAGTATAACAATTTGTTGGAGAAAAAGTTCAAGTTCGACTCAAACTATTATTCCGGAAGATCCAGGGTAGCCATGTAAGCTTCTTCGGCACGCAGTACCATGACGATCTCTTCGGCTGTGTAATCGCCGATTTCATTCTTTTTGGCTTCTTTGATGATAAACGCGATCAGTTCACGTTCTTCTTTTTCTTCATCGTCATCGTTGAAATAGTCATTTTTCTCGTAAAATTCGCACATCAAATCCAGGAGATAAAAGAGGTCGTCGTCGGAAAAACGGCCTTTCAATTCCTGGGGTAGATAGTTCTGCATAAAAGCGACAGCTACATCTTCGTCGTAGTCGATCAATTCGTCATTTTCACTCATTGGTAACGGGTTTATCGGGTTCTTTTTCTTCTTCTTCCTTTTTTTCTTCCGAGTCGGTTGCAGTTTCAAACTCGGTAATGCCCTTTGAGATCAATAAATTATACCACGATAAGATTTTTTTGATATCCGACGGATATACCTTGTCTTTATCGAAATCCGGCAAAACCTTTTCGAAATAGGTTCTTAATTCATCGGGCTGAATGGCAGGGTTGTATGCCACCGGATTATTGTTTTCCAGCGAAAGAATGTTGGTCAGCACTTTGGCCAGCTTTACTTCTTCATTATTCGTGTAGATGGTAATGTCTCCCAAGGAGATGACTTTGTCACGCGGATAAACCGGAATCCGCTTTCCGTCGGCCAGCGATTCGGCCACAATTAAATTTTTCCCTTGAGAAATCAATTTATACAATCCGGATTTCCCAGAGATGGATAAATAATCTTTTAGCATAAGCTTTTTTATTTGTTAGACAATACAAAGGAAAGAAAAATAGTTGAAAGTTGAAAGGTGAAAGTCGAAATTTTTGCCGTCGCAGATTCAACTTTCAATTCTCCACAACTGCGAAACAATGCTTTCCAGCTGCGGGAGTATGGGTTGAAGTTCATCGTTATAAATGACGTAGTCGGATTTTTCGATCTTCCGTTCGTCAGGCCACTGGTTGGCAATTCGCGCTTCGATGTTGTCGCGTTTCAGGCCGGTGCGTCGGATGAGGCGTTCGATACGTATTTCAACAGGCGCCGTCACTGTCAGTATGCGATCGACAGTGCTGTCAAACCCCGATTCAAACAGGATTGCAGACTCGATGGCTACGATGGTTTTTTGTTGTTGTTCCGCCCAGGTTAAAAAATCTTTCAGGACTTCCGGATGGATAATCGAATTGGCTGTCGCCAGGTGGGATTTGTTGCTGAAAATGCAGGAAGCGAACAGTTGCTTGTCGAGGATGCCGTCCGTGTATAATTGTGCTCCGAATCGGGCGGTCAACGCATCCATGACGACAGGTGAAGTTGCGGTGATACGTTTTGCCTCGTCGTCTGCATTGTAGACGGGAATGTCGATGCTGACCAAAGCCTTAGCGACGACCGATTTGCCGCTGCCGATGCCGCCGGTAATGCCTAATTTTATCATGGTTTCGTCTTTTTTTCTATCAGAAATTCCACTTGTTCGGGCGAGATGGTGAAATGCATCAACCGGTCAGGTTTCATCGAAAGCGTCAGGGGGAAAAGGGATTTCTTGCTCAAAACCAATTGGTTGTAGTCTACTTGTAGGACGAAATCGTCTGGTTGCAACGAACCGTAGTTGCTCAGGGTTGTCCGGCACAAAATGTTTGCCTTAGAAGGAAAGAAATGGACGATGTAATTTTCGGGCAAGTTTGTACAGTGAATCGGGACGGTTACCTTTTTTTCGGTAAATCGTTCAACATTGCCCGACAACACGACTTGCTTTTGGTTAGACACCAGGGTTGTCGGCAACAGCAGTCGTGCGGTTTTTTTGAACGGTTTGTCGAGTTTTTTGATTGTCACCGGTTCGGTAGATACCGCTGTCAGCGTGTCCAAGATATTTTTATTCCCGTATACGACAATTCGTTCGGGGGCGATGTGCAGGCTGTCGGCAAACATATAGCCCGATGCGAAGGTGATGGAACCATTGATCCGTACCGGGACCTCTTTTTTCATTACCGGAAGGTAGTCGATGGTAAAAGAATGGGGAAAATAGCTCAGCAAACGGGTAGACGCCGAAAGGCGTCCGGTGATTTCTTTTTCCAGAAATTCGGAGGAGATGGTGACGGATGACCGGCTGGAGAGGGTATCGATCAGATTGATCTTGATGGGATTCAATTTTTTCGTGAACGAATAATTCAACAGCACCGTCCCTTTATCCAGGACGCGCAGTTTGATTTCCGTGGGCAACGGATCGTTTGAAACGACCTCGGCCGAGCGGTTCTCGTATTGCAATGGAATGGAGAGGTCGATCTCAAATTGTTGTTGCAAGTATTGCAACAACCAAAATCCAAAAGCGACCAACAGGAAAAAAAAGAAAGTCAAGACTTTCTTCCAGGGGAAAAATCGAAGGAAAATCTTGACTTTAGTAAGGAACAGGAGCTTATTTTGATGCCCGGAAGTCATCGGCTGCAGCAAAAACAGAAGTTTTATCAACCTTGATTTTCACATTCTCAGCGATTTCGACAATAAAAGAGGTATCACCAACTTCTCTTATTTTTCCATAGACACCTCCCGAAGTCAGGATTTTATCTCCGACTTTCAGACTTTCGCGCATTTTCTGGATTTCCTTCTGTTTCTTTTGTTGCGGTCGGATCATGAAAAAATACATGATGACAAACAACAATGCGATCATAATCAGGCCGCCGTAGCCACCCATCCCTCCTTGCGGAGTTTGATCTTGCAATAAGACATATAACAAATTCATAGTGAAAAAATTTAATATATTTATATATGGTATAAATTAATAATTTACAAATATAACCATTAATCTCAATTCTTGAACAATTTATTTTCTTTTTTTAAATCTTGGACGATTGTATCCAATATTCCGTTGATAAACAGGCCGCTTTTGGGGGTGCTGTAAAATTTGGCGATATCGATGTATTCGTTCAAGGTGACACTGATGGGAATAGAAGGAAAGGCCAACAATTCGGCAATAGCTATTTGCATGATATACAGATCGATAGTAGCAATCCGTTCGAGATCCCAATTGCGGATGTATTTGTCAATCCATTGACTGTATTCTTCGCGGTGGAGAATGGTTTGATTCAACAACTGGACGGCAAATTCTCGGTCATGCTCGTTTTTGAACATCGGAAGCAGTTTTTTGTCGCGTCCGTCGGTCTCGTCAAACTGTTTGATCGTTTTCAGGACAAAAGAACAGATAATGTCGACATCGTCGTTCCAATAGATGCTTTTCTCTTCCAGGAAATCAAACAGCTGTGCCTGTTTGCTGATAAAATCCTTGAATAATTTTCGCCAAAATTCTCTGTCAGAGCGGTAGTCGTCTTCGCTGTCCAGGTACTTGTGATAAATGTCGGTATCGAGGATTTGTTCCAACAGGTTTTTTATCAGGTTCGAATCATCCTGTATCCAGATCGACCCCTTTTCATTTTCAAATTGTTGCAGTTCCTGATTTTGCCGCAGTTGCTCCGCAAACCGGTTGTTCACAAAGCGGGTGTTCGGATGCTTTTCTTCGGAAGTGGCAAGGTATCGGTGCTTCCGTAAATCCTGCCGTTTCTGTCCCGCATCGGTCAATGCGGCAATCAGAAGCAGAAAATAACGATATAAATCATACGATTTTTGAAGGCTGAACATCAACTCTTTCTCGGTCAACTCTAAATCTTTCGATTCTTTCAGATAGTACGAATAAACTATCTGGAGCAGTTTGATGCGAATGATAATACGATTAATCATTTCAGGATAAATATAAAAAGAACTTGCGACATCGCGAATTACGGTACAAAAGTAATGCTTTTTCCTGAAATTAGCGCCATAATTTTGACGAGATCTGTAAAAACAATAAAGTTTATGGCGATTGATGATACATTATTTATGAAAAAATAGTATCTTTGCACCACTTTTTAAAGAAAAATCCGTGTGATGAGAAATTGGGAGAAGTCCTAATTTTAAGTAGCACAAAAAAATTGACGATGAAAACATTTAATTTAGATGGTACATTGCGTACCGATTTAGGGAAAAAGGCCGCAAAGAGCTGCCGGAATGAGGGTTTAGTCCCATGCGTATTGTATGGCGGCGAAGGAGTAGTGCATTTCAATGTAACGAAAGATGCCGTTCGCAAATTGGTGTATACGCCTGAAATTTATATCGTTGAATTGAAGATCTCCGGTAAGAAATATCTTTCTATCATGAAAGATTTACAGTTCCATCCGGTGTCGGATCAGGTTTTACATATTGATTTCTATCAGATCAAAGAAAAGAAACCTGTGACGGTAGAAATTCCTGTCGTGCTCGAAGGACTTGCAGAAGGCGTCAAGGCGGGAGGTAAACTTTCGCTTGAAATGCGGAAACTGAGAGTGAAAGGTCTTTACAAAGACCTGCCCGAACGACTGGTGATCAATGTGGAAGACTTGAGTCTGGGTAAAACCATACAGGTGGGACAATTGAATTTCCCGAAACTGGAATTACTTAATTCGAAAGAAAATGTCGTCTGTGCAGTTAAACTGACACGTGCGGCAAGAGGAGCGGCGGCAAAGAGCGCCTAGTCTTATGAAGTATTTGATTGTAGGACTGGGAAATATCGGTCCTGAATACAAAGACACCCGCCACAATGCAGGATTTATGATATTGGACGCTTTAGCCGAAGCGTCCAATGTTGTTTTTACGGACAGGCGTTATGGGTTTGTGGCCGAATTGCGGATAAAAAATCAGCAACTGGTATTGCTCAAGCCCTCCACTTACATGAATTTAAGCGGGAATGCGGTCAGGTATTGGATGAAAAAGGAAAATATCGAGCCGGAACGCTTGCTGGTAGTCGTAGACGACATCGCATTGCCGTTCGGATCGTTGCGTTTGAAACCGAAAGGGAGTGATGCCGGGCACAATGGCTTGCGTCATATCCAGGATGTCTTGGGTACACAGCAATATGCTCGGCTGCGTTTCGGAATCGGGAATGAATTTCCGGGCGGGGCGCAGGTGCATTATGTCTTGAGCGAGTTTACCCCTGAAGAGCAGGCGTTGCTAGGCGACCGGATCGCGTTGGCGGTAGAAGCAATCAAGAGCTTTTGTCTGGCAGGCGTCGATACCGCGATGAACTTGTATAACAACAAATGAACGAAGTAAGAATAGATAAATGGCTGTGGGCGGTCAGGATTTTTAAGACGCGCACCATCGCTATGGAGGCATGCCGCAAAGGGCGTATCTCGATCAATGATACCGCAGTGAAGCCTTCAAAGATGATCAGGGTGGGCGACGTGGTGCAAGTTCGTAAATCACCGGTCATTTATTCCTTCAAAGTGCTGGGACTGATAGAAAAACGCATTGGCGCCACGCTGGTGCCGCAATATCTCGAAGATGTAACCCCGCCTTCACAATATGAATTGTTGGAGTTAAGCAAAATCAGCGGCTTCGTCAACCGCGCAAAAGGTACCGGCCGACCTACCAAGAAAGACCGCAGAGACCTTGATGAATTTCTTTTTAGTTGAAAATGAGATGTGCTCTCGTCATTGCGGCTTGGCCCGCAGTGACGAGAGCACTACCTACTCCCAACTAACCACTCCCAACTACTTCAGCTCCATTGCAGCTCCATTGCGCGTAATCGACATGTCTTTGGTGAAGAGGATCTCCACTTCGGTGCCGGCCACGCCGATGGGTTTGACGAAGAACGCCTGGAGCACTTCGATGGTGTCGTCGTCACTGGCGGTGCATGTCTGGAAAGCGCCGTTGGAATAGACACGGTAATACGATTCCACTACGCCGCTGTTGACGGCGCAAAAGCGGTTGTAGTCGAGGCTTGAAACGAACGGATTGCCCACCATCA
>JAISUK010000014.1 GCA_031272075.1 Dysgonamonadaceae bacterium | reverse complement strand
TTCTATTCGCCTTGCTAACAGCGATGTGTGGGCCGATTCGACCGGCTATAACAGCCTGAAACATCAGGTCGCAGTGGAGGCAGGCGCTTCTAAACAATACAACGGGACTCTGTTTTTTTTGAAAAATTAAGATTTTTTTTTTGTAGATGATATTACTGCGTTATCGGAAATTCCCTGTAAAAATGCAGCAACGTTATCAGTATAATAATTTTTGTTCAGATACAGCATATCCAGAAAAGCGCGTTCAGGCGTAGCGATATTGATATTGTCCCTGTTCAAAATTTATTCGTACTTTATCGCACCACCCTCCGCAGTGAGTTCAAACGATTTTGGACTCCTGCTGGGGTGTGTGCTGAAAAACATATTTTTAAGTGCGAAAAAGTCAGAAATATCCGATAAATTCATACATAAAAATTAGAGATCTAAACTTTCCAAGTTTTTAAAACTTGGAAAGTTTATAAAAACAGATAGGCAAAACGTACAGCCTTGTTGAGTTTGGCAAATCCAAATTTGCCAATATGGCTGCCCGTATTCCATTCGCATTTCACAGAAGAACTTTGGCTTTGAAAACAGCATAAAATCAGTACCGCTGTATGCTGTGTTCTGTATTTAAGAAGTTATGTTGCAATAGCAACTTTTTATTTATTTAAATTATATTCTTATATTTGCATCGTTCTTCAAATGAATATTTTATGGCAACCTTGAGACGCCCGATCAGAGAGGCGGAACATTATCTGCAAAATGCACTGCAGATACTGACCGACAAAGCCGAGAAAGACGGTGACTATTACAATGATACGAAGTATGTCCGCATGGCGGGCAATACGGCGTGGAATGGTGTGCTGATTGCGCTCGACGCCGCGCTTGGCGTCAAAGACAAAAAGAAGCCAAATAAACGAATGGCTTTCAAGGACTATCAGATGGCATTGTATCAACGCGACAGTAGGATGAACAATGTTTTGCTGACAGCATACGAGACACTTCATAAGGCAATCGGTTATGACGGAGTTCCAAAATACACGATTGTCCAGAGCGCACTGGCTGACGGTCAGCGTCTGATAGAATGGGCCGACCAAAACTATCACCCAACTCCCGAAGAAATCGCCGAATGGGAGCGCAAACCCAACATCTTCCAACGTATCTATTCGTTCTTTTTTCTTTAAAACTAAGTATAAATACTTATCCCATCTAAGTATAAATACTTATTGACCGGTATCGAAAACTGTCGTAACTTCGCCGCCTTGTGTGCTTTGCGCTATCTTTGTGTCCTTTGCGGCAAAAAATGCGCTACATCTCGTAATACTCACTACTTACGGATTGAAACACAATCAATATTGGGGCAATATACAAAGCGAAGTAACGATGGAGGATTTGTTTAGTCAGTAAGTTCAGACATTAGGCAGTAAGGCTGTAATATTAAATTGTTAATGCGCCTCCAGCCAATTGTTCCCTGACCCACAATCTACAATGATCGGAACGTGCAATTTGACGGCATTCTCCATCTCTTCAACGACGATATTGCTGACTTGTTCCAGTTCTTCACACAAGACATTGAAATTCAGTTCGTCGTGGACTTGCAGTATCATTTTCGATTGGATATTTTCGCGCCGAAAACGTTCGTAAATCCGTACCATCGCCACCTTGATAATGTCTGCCGCAGAGCCTTGTATCGGCGCATTGATCGCATTGCGTTCGGCGTAGCCGCGTACATTCGCATTGTGAGAATTGATGTCCGCCAAGAATCGTTTGCGGTGAAAGATCGTTTCAACATAACCGAGTTGACGCGCTTTTGTTATGCTTTCGTCCATGTATTTTTTTACATCTGGATAATTCTCAAAATAGCCGTCGATCAATTCTTTCGCTTCCGACCGACTGATTGACAGTCGCTCTGCCAACCCAAAGACAGAAATCCCGTAGATGATGCCGAAATTGGCTGTCTTGGCGTTCCGGCGCATGTCTTTGGTGACATCCTCAATGGGCACTTTATAGATTTTTGCTGCGGTTGCCGCGTGAATGTCTTGTTCGTTATTGAAAGCAGCGATCATGTTTTTGTCTCCGCTCAGATGCGCCATGATGCGCAACTCAATCTGAGAATAATCGGCAGAAAGGAACGTGCAGTTTTCATCGGGAATAAATGCCTTCCTGATTTCTTTGCCCTGCGCATCGCGGATGGGGATATTCTGAAGGTTGGGATTCGTGGAACTCAATCGTCCGGTTGAAGTAATCGTTTGGTTGAAAGTGGTATGCACTTTCCCGTCGTTCGGATTAATCAGCGAGGGCAGGGCGTCGATGTAGGTGCTTAACAACTTCTTCAGTCCTCTGTATTCCAATAACTTGCCCACAATGGGATGCTTCGATTGCAGGCTTTCCAACACCTCCTCATTGGTGATATACTGTCCGGTTTTTGTCTTTTTTGCTTTATCTACAATTTTTATCCGGTCGAAAAGAATCTCGCCGACTTGCTTGGCAGAATTGATGTTGAAATGACTTCCGGCGATACTGTAAATCGCTTCTTCCAGTTCCGTCAATTGCGTGGTCAGTTCTTTGGAAGACGCCCGCAACGCTTCCGTATCAAGTCTTACGCCGGTAAATTCGATGTCAGTCAATACTTTCACCAACGGCATTTCAATTTCATAAAACAATTGCGTGAGGTTGTTTTCGGAAATTTTCTTCTCAAAGATATTTTTCAACTTCAATGTCACATCTGCGTCTTCGCAGGCATAATCCAAGATCAAGGATGTCGGAACTTGCCTCATATTCAGCTGGTTTTTCCCTTTCGCGCCGATCAATTCCTCGATGTGGATTGTCCTGTAGTTGAGGTAAGTTTCGGCCAAATAATCCATATTGTGCCGGAGTTCGGGGTTGAGCAGATAATGTGCAATCATCGTATCGAACAGCGGGCCGTTGATTTCAATGTCGTATTTCTTCAGGACAAGCATGTCGTATTTCATGTTTTGCCCAATTTTGAGGATTTTATCGCTCTCGAACAAGGTCTTGAATTGCTTGAGCAGCCGTTTCGCGTCTTCCGGTTTGTCCGGGACAGGCAAATAAAACGCTTGATTTTCTTCGATCGCAAACGACATACCGACCAGTTCGGAAGTCAACGGGTCAATTCCGGTTGTTTCGGTATCGAATGTTACAACGCGGCGGGCATAAATTTTGGCGATCAAATCGTAAATTTCTGATTCAAGCAACAACAATTTGTAAGTATGTGGCGTGGAGTTCAAATCGGAGAACGACGACGCGAACAGTTCCGTCGCCGCAGGTTCAGGATCAAATTCCGGGAAGAGCGACCCTTGTCCGTGGAGGACGTTTTTTGCGGAAATTTCGCCCGCCTTTGATTCTTTGCCGAATACACGGGCGGAGAGGTTCCGAAATTCCAGTTGCTGGAACAGCGCTCTCAGTTTTTCTTCATCAGCTTTCCCGCGTTTTAAGGCGTTGACATCCAGTTCGATGGGAACATCCGTGCGGATGGTGGCCAGGAATCTGGAAAATTCGATGATTTCCCTGTTGGTCTCCAGCCGGTCTTTCATGGAACCTTTCATATCCGAAACATGCGCAAATATCTGCTCCAGCGATCCATAGTCGGCAATCAGCCGCTTTGCGATGACTTCTCCAATGCCCGGACAACCGGGAATATTATCGGATTTATCGCCCATCAAACTCAATAAATCAATCATTTGTTCCGGACGATGCAGTTCATATTTTTCTTTGACTTCGTCAATACCCAAAATCTCGAAATCCGAACTGCCGTGTTTGGGTTTATAAATGAAGATTTTCTCCGCTACCAGTTGTGCATAATCCTTGTCAGGCGTCATCATATAGACTTCAAACCCTTCGTTCACTCCCTTTTTGGCCAGCGTGCCGATGACGTCATCCGCCTCAAATCCAGGAACTTCAAGTATGGGAATCCGGTAGGCTTCGATAATTTCTTTGATGATGGGAACCGACTCCCGGATGACTTCCGGAGTTTCTTCGCGCTTCGCTTTGTAGGCCTCGTACGCTTCGTGTCGGAATGTCGGTCCCGACGGATCGAAAGCAATCCCGATATGCGACGGATCTTCTTTTTTCAAGACGTCTTCCAGGGTATTCACGAATCCCAGAATCGCAGAGGTATTCTGTCCTTTGGAATTGATCCTCGGATTTTTGATAAACGCATAATACGATCTGTAAATCAATGCGTAAGCGTCTAATAAAAACAATTTCATCTAAAAAGGACTATAAAGTTAAAATTTTACCGTAAAGGTATAAAAAAACTTGTTACTCTTCATGATTTCTGCCCTCAGCTTAAATATTATTTATAACTTTGCAATTTATTTTTCATGATAATGGATAAGTCTAACTCATTTGTAAAACCCGTTGAAAAAGAAATGGAAGCCTTTAACCGGCTTTATGAAGAGGTTTTGCAAGGGCATCCTTCTGAATTTCAATCGATGATTGATTATATCTATCAAGCGAACGGCAAACAAATCCGTCCGCTTATTTTGTTACTGTCAGCCAAAATCTGTGGAAAAATCAACGATAAAACGTTTAACTTCGCTGTCGTATTGGAATTGTTGCATACCGCCACCTTGATCCACGACGATGTCATCGACGACACCAAAGTCCGCAGGGGAAAAGCTTCCGTGAACGCTTGCTATGACAACCGAATCGCGGTGTTGCTGGGCGATTATATTTTATCGCTTTCGATTATTCGTACGATTCTGGCACGCAATTTCCAGGTGATGGAAATCATTTCAAACGTGGCAAAAAACCTTGCTGAAGGGGAATTGACCCAATGGACGGCTTCCAATGGCACAATCCTCAAAGAAGAGCGTTATTTTGAAATCATCCGTAAAAAAACGGCGGTACTGCTGTCTTCCTGCGCAGAATTGGGCGCCCTCTCGGTTGATGCCGACAAGGAAACGATCGAACAGTTTCGGTTGTTCGGAGAACATATCGGACTATGTTTCCAAATCAAAGACGATATCTTTGATTATTTTGAACAGGGCGAGATCGGCAAGCCCACCGGGAACGATCTTCGCGAAGGGAAAATCACGCTGCCGTTGATTTATGCCCTCAACCATGCCCCGAAGCACGAATCGGAACAAATGACGGAAATCTTGAAATCCCGAAATTTGACAATGAAGAATATACGAAAGTTAATCCTTTTTGCAAAACAACAGAAAGGAATAGAATACGCTGAAAGCAAAATGGAAGAATCGCGGCAAAAAGCGCTGGCCATTTTGTCGCAATTCCCCGATTCCGAAGCCAAATCCGGACTGATCCAACTGGTCGATTACATCATCAACCGAAATAAATAACCGTATCTTAATTTTTCTTTCCCAAAGGAATGGTCAAACCGGCAAAAATGTCGGCAACCATGCTGTCGTCACCCAGGTAAACGTAATCGCTTCCGACGAACAGCGGCCCCAGTTTCAACGCGACGCCGAACGTCTTCCCGTTGCTTTGCAGCAAAGAATAGCTGGCAGCCAGGTCGAACCAGCTCGCCGGACGGATGGCGGCGGCAAAAGTGATCTCACTCAATGTTTTGGGCTTAAGCAAGCGTGTCGTAGAAAGTACCCCGAATGTCAGTTTGTCGTTTAATACTCCCACTTCAGCCCCGGCGGAAAAGGCGGAATACAGCGAAGTGGTTCGCCCTTTGGCATTTTCGTCGTGCTTGAATCCGAATAATTCGTAATTCAAGAGCTCGTCTTGGTCGACAAGACTGACAAAATCCAGATAGTTCGTCCGATCATACACCCGCGTTTCTTCGGAAGAAATGATGCTTGTGCTGCTTTTGGCCCAAGAAATAAACCCCAAATCGGACACCGCGGCCGACAGTGTGATGTTGTCCGTTGCATGAAACGCCAGTCCCAAGTCAATCGCACCGCCATAACCCGCGATGCCGAACTGATTGTAGTCGAAATCGTAAATCGTTCCGTCTTCGTCCTTGAGGAATTTCATGCCGCTCAGTGAACTTTCCATCACCGCATCTACCTGTATTTTAGCGTTGCCGCCGTTGGCCCAACTTTCCGGGTTACGAATGCCGCCATTCAAGCCGTTGGTTTCGATATTGATGGCATTGATGGTCGCGTTCAGATTACCCATCCCAAGCAGCATTTTCAGTTTGGCGCCGAACGTCACACGTTCGCTTAGGTCGCGGGCAAATCCTACGCCCATTTCCGAATAAGCATTGAAATTGACTTTCTCATTGTTGATGTTCATGCGGTAATTATCCCAATTGTTGGCTGTGAGGTCTTCCATATCCCGCAAGGCGGTGAACATCGACTTCGGAATCTGAGCGCCTACGTCCATCCGCATGCCGACACTGATCGACCAGAAGTTCTCTCCACGCCACCAGCCCACCGAAACAGCATCGGCTTTGAAATGCATATTCAAATCATTGTTTTTTTTCAGCCGGTCGTACAATACATCACTCGAAAAATTGCCGCTTTCACTGTTGAACGCCTCGATAATATCTTTGCTGCCGAGCGCATTAGACGATACGCCAAAATTGAAATTCCCTACAATCGGAATATCGACATATCCCCGGTCGGGAACCAATGCCGGATTGAGTTGCATGCGATAATGAACATCCTTCATGACAAAGGAAGTGCGGAGCATTTGAGATGAAACGGTGGACGACACACTGCCGATTAATAGCAAAACGCCCAAGAATCGGGAGAATAAAGATTTCATACACAACGATGTTTTAGAGATTCTTAGCATAAAATAGCCGGAAATAATAATAAATTTGATTGAAAATAAATGTCGCAAGTCAATCGACTTCACAAACGGGGGCAAATGTAATGCATTTTTTTGTTATTATAAACAAAATTTATGGAAATAGTTGAACCGCGACAGCGTTTTGCGGATTCGGATAATTGTTATACTTTTGCAGCGTCGAAACAGACGATAAGCGCCTCTGTAGTTCAATGGATAGAACGGAAGTTTCCTAAACTTTAAATTCGGGTTCGATTCCCGGCGGAGGTACCCTCATCCCAGCCTGCTGATTTTCCGCAACCGGTTTTCGTCGATTACCTTTATTTTTTTGCCGTCGAGCGTGATGATCTTTTCGCTCACAAAGGTAGATAATGTCCGGATTGCATTCGACGTGGTCATGTTCGAAAGATTTGCCAAGTCTTCCCTGGCCAGATAAATATTGATTGTCGAATCTTCTTCCAAACCATAGCTGTCGATCAGCGAGACCAGTGATTCAGCCAAGCGCCCGCGGACATGCTTCTGCGTGAGGTTTACCGTCCGTTCTTCGGCAATCCCCAAGTCAACCGACAATTGGTGAATAAAATACTGACACAGCAAAAAATTGTGTTGAAGAATCTCTTCTACAATCACCATCGGAACCAGACAGATGGTCGAAGGCTCAAAAGCAGCCGCTTCCGTAAGGTATTTTTCCCGCGCAAAATAAGCCCGATACCCAAGATATTGGATCGGTTTAATCATTCGGATGATTTGACTGCGCCCGCCTACCCCTTCTTTGAAGACTTTGATCTTTCCTTCCAGCAAACACATCAAATGTTCCGGTTCATCGCCCTCACGATAGATGATTTGATTTTTACGATAATGAAAAATGGAAGCATTGGTGCGGAGAAATTCCCGCTCCCGCTCATTCAATAATCGCCAAAGGTCCGTCAGGCTCGATACAAAATCCAAAATATCCTGACCCTTCTTATTCATATAAGAATAATTTGTTTAACCCTTCACTGACACTCGCTTTCGTACACTTTCCGTCGTACTTCAACGATTTTCGATGAAAATCTTGATTCATAAAATGAACATGTTTTATAACACTGCTATTCAACACAAAAGTATAGATTTTTTTTGTATTGTTTGTTTAAATTGCGATTTTTTGATGAAAATCGATGATTTCTACGAGGTAAATGGTTATTTTTATACCCGAATTGGTTTGTAGAATGTGTTATTCTTTCAAAAATTGGGTTCCATTTTACCTGAGTGTAGGTTTCTTTTTTTGGTTTTCCGCAAGCGTTTCGGCCAAGGAAAATAAAAAAGATCTATTTTCGGACAGCATCATGACGCAAGTCTTCAATCGCTCGGAAATGTACGGGAAATATATTGTGGAATACGACGCGATGGCTTACATGAAAGGGACAAGGTCGATCAGGAAGAAAAATAGCCTGTTTCGTCCGATTGCCGATTTCTTGCGACTGCGCAGAAATTGGCGCGAAGCGGTATTCGAAAGCATTATCAACATCCATTACGAAGCGCCGAACAATTTCACTCAAAAAATCATCGCCATCAACGGCAACAATTCCGACGCCGAAGTTATCTACAACCAATCTGCTCAGTTTTTCAATATCAACATCTACAACCCGACATCGTTCAACGACGAAGTGCTGATGCCTACCGTCAAAAAAGCGTTCGACTATTATCATTTTTATTACGATTCGACAATCGACACCCTGACACACCGCATTTTTAAGATTCGGATCGAACCTAAAATTAAAAGCCAGAAATTGGTTTCAGGTTATCTATATATCCTGGATAAATCGTGGGCAATCACTGAAATCGACTTGAAAGGGAATTGGGATTTTTCGGAATTTCGGATTCATACAAAATTCGGATTCCCCAACGACGATTTCCTGATGCCGAAAGAAAGCGCGCTGTCACTTAACGTTAAAATCCTCGGAAATAACGTCTTTTATCGCTATGATTTATATTACACCCACAGTCGTATCCAAAAATACGAGGCAATAACAAAGACCAACCCTTACGACTTGAGCGACTATTTTAATATCGAATTGGACTCATTGCCCATCATCAAAGATTCGATCTATTGGCGCGATAATCGACCGATTCCACTGACTGAAGAAGAGTTGAAAATTTATGACAACAGCCGATCAGTTCATCCTTCGACGAAAACAGACAATTTCCTGGCCAAATACGACCGTTCATGGGATATTGTCAAAAAATTCGTTACAACCAGAAAATTTGAATACCGTTCGACACAATTCCGTTATTCGGGATTGTTAAACCCATTGAAATTTGCCTATTCCAGACGGGACGGCATTACTTATTGGCAACGCTTGAAACTCTACAAAGAATTTCATTCCGGGCAAATGATCTATTTCAGTCCGGATATCGGATTTGTCTTTAAACGGAAAGAGATTTTCTTTAATACGCCTCTGACTTATTCATTCCATCCGTCGAAACTGGGACAACTCTCGTTTTCCATTGGAAACAGGAATCAGGCCTATAATTCCAAAATCATTGATGTCATCAACGAAGTCTTGCCCGACTCGCTCAATTTTGACGACTTCAATCTGGAGTATTACAAGCATTATTACCTGACATTATCCGGACAATACGAATTATTCAACGGTTTTATATGCAGTCTGGGAGCGGATTATCATATCTATAAGCCCGTAAAAAATGTCGAAGAACCGATACCGGAATTGAGAAGCACATTGAACGATGATGTGATTGATCTGATTGACAATCAATATCGTTCATTCACCCCGACCATCCGACTTCAATGGACGCACAAACAATATTACCGCATCAACCCGAATCGCGGAGAAAAAGAATATGTCAGGTCAAATTTCCCGACACTTTCGGTTGAATACGCACGCGGCATCAACGGTTTTTTGGACGGCAACAGTAATTACGAGCGGATTGAAGCGGATATCCAGCAACACATCCCCCTGGGACTGCTTCGCTCATTCCAATACTACGCCGGTGCGGGGGTTTTTACAAATACAAAATCGGTGTATTTTGCTGACTTCAAAAATTTTACCAGACGTAATTTTCCACATTCCTGGGACGATCAGATCGGGGGTGTCTTCCAACTGTTGGATTCACGTTGGTACAATGCCTCCAATAACTATTTCCAATTTCATGCCATGTACGAAGCGCCATTCGTATTATTGCACTTTTTCCGCAACATTTCGAATGAAATTTTCAAGGAACGGTTTTATTTCAGTCAACTCTACACGCATGCGTTACCTTCGTACACCGAAATCGGATACGGCATCGGGAATTACATATTCAATACCGGCGTGTTTGTCAGCTTGAATAAAGGTCGTTACGATACCTTCGGATTCAAATTTGCTTTTGAATTGGGAAGGTAATTTCTCAAAAAATTGCAGAGACGGTGCATGCACCGTCTCTACAATTCACACAACAATAATCGCGTTTGCAACAACTAAATGATCACTTTCCCTGTTTTGCCGCCGGAGGTGATGATATACACACCT
>JAISUK010000082.1 GCA_031272075.1 Dysgonamonadaceae bacterium | reverse complement strand
CGGGATTATGACACCATACACAATGCAAAGGACAGCCTTTCAGGAAAATAGTAGTCCTGATGCCCGGCCCGTCATGGATGGCGAATTCCTCAATGCTGAATATGATTCCTTTTTTCATACGTCAATAAATATTTTTTAAGGTCGTATGGAACTCGCATATCGTTATTGTCATCAACTTGGATGTTTGAAAATGATGCTCGTTTCATAATAGCGGATGATCATAAATTATTGTTGCAAAGATAAATTATTTTATTCAAACGAGTACAGACTGCGTAGGAATATTTACCAACCTGTTCTTCAAGGCTTCCGAAAGCGGAATCCTGTAGATTTTCGATTCTATCCATGCCGTAAAATCGAAAGACTTAAGCAGTTGGTTTTCAAACATATCTTTTCGAATATCCCGTAATTCCGGTTCAATCTTATGTTGTAATTTTTCCCTGCTGCTGCGGTTTATCAACTCCGATTTGTTTTTCTTCAACAGGCTAATCATTACGCGTTCCGAACGGTACACCTTTTCATGTTTGGAAATTTCACGCTTGATGGAGCGACATTCCGTACTCACATATTCCATATTATCAAGCTCATAATGAATGATCAAATTGACCAGGCGGGCAGTACGGTATAGCGGAAAGGTCTGAATACTGCTGTTGTGGACAATTTCGTTTATCAGCATTTTTTGAGCCCTTTTGTAATCACGTAATCCTATATGAATTAACGCCATGCAAAGCGATATCTCGATTTGTCGCAGCAAATTGATTTGATCCATTTTTGACAAAACCTTGTCGTTGTATTTTTCCGACAGTTTTTTTGCGGCGGCAAAATCGCCTCTGTCGAGCAAGGGATAGAGTTCATAAAGAAATATCAGCGCCGCCAGATGGACTTGAAACCCTGCGGAATGATGTTTTATTTTCCGTAAACGTTCGATGAAATACGGCATTTCGCTATAATTTTTTATGCTTCGCAGGTTGTCGAGGATGCCTTCGAGTACGGCAACATAATAGAATGGCGGGTCTGCCCAGAATTGAGGATTGTTTTCAAAAAGTCGATTCAATTCCCGAAACGATTGAAGCGCCGATTCTTTGTCGCCGATATTAATCAGGTAGTTGGATTGGAATAACTGATGGCGTTTTCTGGCGTCAAAACTGTCTTTGCTCGAAGAGGTGAGGCTCATTTCTGCAAAAACCAAATCGTTGAGAGCTTCTTTCTGCTTTTGAGAACGGACATTCCCTTTGTATATCATTCTGTGTTTAAGTAATTCATAGAGTGAAGATTGTTCGTTCTCGATTCGGATATTCTTCAACGACTCGCTGATTAGAAAATGTTTTTGTATCAATTTGGCTTCCGATATTTCGGGAAAATTGAGGAACAAAAGGTATTCCAATTCCATGCGAGAGGCGTAGAGCAATACGGTGTAATTTTCGTAGAGGGTAGCTTCTTTTTTAATTTTCTCCAGCAAGTCGAGGGCATCGGCGAACAATGATTTCTCGAACAAGATCGACGCTTTCATGATTTTATTCAACAGTCCGTAGTAGCCACCTTGATTTTCGCGTAATGATAAAAGGCTATCCAGCAATGTTTTATATAGATATGCCGCCGTGACGTTAAAATTGGAATTTTCCCGTTTGTGTTCATATTTTGATTTCAGTTCTTGCGAAGAGATGATGCCGGCTTTCTCAATGATGTCAAACAGCGCGACATAATCGGTATCTTTCCGGTTCATCCTGAATATCCGCTTTTCGGATTTAGACAGCGAATTTACCAATAAAATAAGTGAGTCGGATTGCTTCATAATTGTTAAAATATTCTTCGCAATAGTACGAAATTTTTTTCTAATCTCCAACAAGTGTGTTTTAGCGGTTTTTTTTGGAGTAAATGACAGCCGGTATATAAAAAAGATGTAATTTTGGTGAAAATTTAATGAATTGACGTATGAAACGAGCATGATTTTCAAACATCCAAGTTGATGACAGTAATGCGAGTTCCATACGACCATTGAAAAACAAATTATGAACGTATGAATAAAATTGTTGTTATAGGCAGTTCCAATACCGATATGGTGATAAAAACCAATCGTCTTCCGCTTCCGGGACAAATTATTGCCGATGGGCAATTTATGATGACGCCGGGCGGTAAAGGCGCTAATCAGGCGGTGGCTATCGCCCGTCTGGGAGGTCGTGTGTCGTTTATTACCAAAACCGGCAATGATCTTTTTGGACGCCAATCTTTGGAACTCTACAAATCGGAAGGCATTGTTACGGATTATGTTTTTTCGGATACCGACAATCCGTCGGGCGTGGCGCTGATTCTGGTTGATTCTTCCGGCGAAAAATGTATTTCTATCGCGCAGGGAGCCATCCGGACGCTTTCGATCAAAGACATAGAAAAAGCGCGGCGAGAGATAGAAAATGCCAGCCTCTTGTTGATGGAATTGGAAATTCCCATGGAAACGGTAGAATATGTGGCCAAAATAGCTTTGGCGAAAGGCGTAAAAATAATACTCAATCCCTCACCGATAAAAGTGATTCCGGAAAAACTGCTCAAACTGATACAAATCATCATTCCCAACAAGGTGGAAGCGGAAATGTTGACCGGAATCCGCGTAAGCGACTGGATGTCTGCACGGAAAGCAGCCGATCGGATTCATAAAAAAGGGGTCGAAACGGTGATTATTACTTTGGGTTCAATGGGCGCGCTCGTGCTGGAAAACGGGACTTTTCATCAAATTGCCGCCGAGAAAGTGAATGCGATTGATACGACAGCCGTCGGCGATACCTTCTGCGGTGCTTTTTGTGTCGGCTTAACGGAAGGGATGAGTATCGTGGAAGCGGTAAAATTGGCTTGTAAAGCTGCGGCAATTACCGTGACGCGACGCGGAATGCAAGCCTCCATCCCGCATCGAATAGAATTAAAAAAGTAGCATTTTTTTCGTATGCTATTTAATTTATATATACAAGTATAACTATTACTATGTCAATTTTAGAATTATTATTTCCAATATTTTTTTGAAAAAATGATCTAAAAGAATGCAGTAATTTTGACTCGAATTTAATATCGTTAACCAGACCGAAGTCTTTGCTTTGGTCAGAAAACAAGTCAAATTATGCGAAAGCACTATCTTATTTTACTTAAAATTTTGTCTTCAGTTGTGTTTACGTTGCATCTGATGACCGCTGTAGCGCAGACCCGGCAGATCACCGGGACAGTTTCCGATGCGGAAGGTAATCCCCTCGTTGGCGCCAGTGTGGTGGTCGGCGGCACATCACGCGGGGCGATTACCGACGAAAACGGACAATTTTCGCTCGCTGCTTCCGAAGCGCAGACCCTTGTGGTCAAATTCCTCGGATTCAGGGACAATAGTGTGAAAATCGGCAAACAGACCGTACTCAACATCACCCTTGAGGTTGACGAGAGTGTCCTTGAGGATGTCGTTGTCGTGGGGTATGACACGCAGAAGAAAGTCAACCTGACAGGTTCCGTCTCTTCCGTCTCCACAAAAGAGTTTACACGGAAGCCGATCACACAGCTTTCCACTGCCTTGCAGGGTATGGCGGCAGGGGTGACAGTCACTACGGCTGGCGGCGCTCCCGGTGCAGACGGCGGAAACATCCAGATCCGCGGTATCGGCTCGTTTGGAGGTTCAAGCAGCTCTCCCCTCGTGCTCATCGACGGCGTGGAGGGCAGCCTCAATTCCGTAGACGCCTCACAAGTAGATCGGATTTCCGTCCTCAAGGATGCGGCATCAGCAGCCATCTACGGAAGTCGAGCCGCCAATGGCGTCATACTCGTCACTACCAAACGAGCGGACAAAGGGAAATTTACCGTCGCTTACCGGGGATATATGGGTTGGCAAACACCTGTGGTATATCCGAGTGTAGTCGATGCCGAAGAATATATGACCCTCTCGCGTCGGTCTTCGGAAAACGATGGCGCTGTTTCGCTCTATACTGACGAATATATTGCCAATTATCGGAAAAACAATTATTTAGATCCGGACGCTTTCCCTATTATCGACTGGCAGAAAAGACTGATGGACGGCAGCGGATTCACGCATAATCACGTCCTCAATCTGAGCGCCGGCAGTGAACGCATCCGTGTGATGACCTCGTTCGGCTACCTCGACCAGGATGGGATTATCAAGAATGCCAATTTCAAGCGCTTCAACCTGCGCAACAATATGGACATCAAGATGAGCGACCGGCTCAATTTCAGTTTTGACCTCTCCGCCACCTATTCCCGCAGGATCGTCAACCCCTACCAGAGCAATATTTTTGCATTTATGAACTCCAAAGACCCGCTGATGCTTGCACAGTGGTCGGATGGCAGTTATGCCTCATTCACCGGTGGAACAATCAATCCGCTTCCGATGATCGAACAGAATGTAGGCGGCAACACACGCACCCAGAATGGGAACCTCAACGCCTCTGTCGTCCTCGAATACAATCCTGCCAATTGGCTTACACTCGAAGTGAAAGCGGCTCCACGCTTTGCAGCCAGCATGTCGCATAGCTTTGTAGACCTGGTGGAATACCATTCCGATGCTTACGGTACGGTTTCTAAAACCTCCAATGCGGAATACAACTCCCTCAATGAAGGCGTCTCCACGTCTTGGAATGGCTATTATCATGCGACTGCATCCGCTTACAAACAATTCGGGGACCACAGTCTCAAGGTGTTGCTTGGTGCATCGTACGAGGACTACGATGGTTGGAGCCTAAGCGCCTACAGGCAGGATTTTGCATATCCGGATTACGAAGTGATCAGCGCCGGAGGCGACAATGAGTTCAAAAACAATGCCGGAAGTCGCTCACAATTGGCGCTGGCCTCGTTCTTCGGCAGGGTCAACTACAACTTCAAGGAGCGCTACCTTTTTGAGGCGAACCTCCGTCGCGACGGTTCATCCCGCTTTATTGACGAAAACAGGTGGAGCACATTCCCTTCGTTTTCCGCTGCGTGGCGTATCACCGAAGAGCCGTTTATGTCATCTGTGAAAAACATACTGTCCGATTTCAAGATCAGGGCTTCCTCCGGTACACTCGGAAACCAGAATATCAACTCCAATTATCCTACTGAGCAGTTGCTGGCAATCAGTTCCATCTCCGCCAACAATATCATCTATCCCATTGTGACCCAAACATCGCTTGCCAACAAGGACATCACTTGGGAAACCACGTATATGAGCGATATTGGTGTCGATGCCACCATTTTAAACAAGTTCACGCTCACCGCCGACTACTACAGCAAGAAGACCGACGGCATCCTGATGCAACTCGATATCCCGTCGACCATCGGGCTGTCGGCGCCTTACCAGAATGCCGGCGTTACTACCAATAAAGGCTGGGAAGTGGCGATCGGCTACAACGACAATTGGGGCGATTTCAATTTCGGCGCGCAGTTCAACCTGTCTGATGTCCACAACAAGATTGTGGATATGAAAGGCACCTACGGCACGAGTGGCTTCATCCGCAATCAGGAAGGCTCGTCCATCAACTCCCTCTACCTGCTCAAATGTCTCGGTATCGTACAGACGCAGGAACAGGCCGATTGGGTGAACGAGAAATGTCCGCAGTACAACCAGGTCACCCATCCGGGAGATCTCGTCTACGAGGACTACAATCAGGACGGAAAGATTGACGACAACGACAAGCAAATTCTCGGCAGTCTCATCCCACGGTATACCTACGGCCTGAATCTCAATCTCGGCTGGAAGGGCTTCAACATCAGCGCTCAATTCCAGGGAGTGGGCAAAGCGGATGCTTATATCAGCGGTGTGTACACCCAACCTTGCGTGAGCGGAGGCACATTCCAGAAAGGGCATCTCGACAACTGGACTCCCGACAATCCGGGAGCGAAATATCCGCGGCTGTCTTACGTGAGCGACCTCAACAAGAAGGCTTCTACTTTCTGGATGGCCGACGCGTCGTATTGCCGACTCCGCAACCTCCAGGTTAGCTACAAACTCCCGTCAAAAATCACAAAAGCACTCAAAATCAATGATATGTTGGTCTATGCCAATGGAACCAATCTCTTCACCCTGAGCGACTACTATGACGGTTATGACCCGGAAACGGCCTACCAGGGCGGAGCGCAGGGGGCGACAACGGGAAGCATCGGCAGTATTTACCCGCTGGTAAGCACTTACACTTTCGGCGTGGAAATTAAATTTTAAAATTCTAATTGCATTACAAGATGAAAAAATATATAGTCTATTTCGTATTTGGAACAATCCTCACCGGTGTCGGCTGTTCCCTCGACAGAACACCGCTCACAGGGCCTTCCACAGGCACGTTTCCTGCAAGTCTCGACGAAGCGCAGGCCGGAGTGCTTGCGGCCTACAAGAGCCTTTCCAACGACGTACAGCAATACGAACCCTTCCCCAACAGGTGGATGGATCAACTCTCCGATATAGGTGCAATGCGTACCGTGCTATCAAACTGGCCGGCATACACCATGTCTATCATCACCTCGTCTTATAGCGGCGTGCAAACCTATTATGCCCGAATTTACCGAGGCCTTGGGCGCATCCACCTCGTGCTTGACAACCTCGACATCCTTCGTGGCAAGATCGAGGATGAACAGTACTACCAACTCAAAGCGGAGCTGCTCTGTCTGCGAGCCTATTATTACGATTGGGCTTGTAAGGTTTATGGCGATGTGCCGTTCATCGATCACTGCCTGTCGCTTGAGGATTACGCCTACGCGCGCACCCCGAAAGCGGAAATAATCAACAAAATCCTTACGGACATGGACGATGAACTTATCGACAATCTGCCGGTCAGCTGGGCGAAGCAGACCTGGGGGACGGCAAGGATAGGCCGTGTGGCGGCGTATGCCCTCAAGTCGCGCATCTGTCTGCAGTGGGGATTTTACGAAGATGCGGCGAAGTATTCTAAGAAAGCCCTTGATCTTGCCGATGGCGTGTATGATCTGACTCCGCTCGACTGCACCTATTACCCTACCCATGTGCAGGGAGAACCTGATCCGACACCGTTGTTTGGTTTCGCCGCAGAGACCGGTTCGGCAGAATGGATTTGGGCAGTGCAGTTCAACCGTCTTGCCGCCTCCAACACCCACTCAGGCATTTACACATACGTGTCCCGTGTTCACAATGGGGCATCGAGCGCAGGCCCGTCGATGGCAATGATGGACGCATTCCAATGTACTGACGGCAAGTCCATCACAGAATCCTCGCTCTACGATTGGCAAAATCCGTGGAAGAACCGAGATCCGCGCCTGGATCTCTACTGTGTGCGTTCAGGTTCGCGTACAATGGGCGTCCAGTTCTCTACAGATCCGGCCGACAAAACCGTCTATGATTATATATCCGGCGCTTCCGTCGCTAATGCCGATGTGACCGGCAATAAGAGTGAATACGGCCCGAATGGTATTCAGGGACCGGGAGGATTTCTTTGGAGAAAATACAACGACCCTGCCTATTACGGGAATATCACCGGCACGGACTACGAAGATGAACTCGACGTCCCGATCATCCGGCTTGCAGAACTTCTGCTCATCAATGCGGAAGCCAACATCGAATGGGCGGGCGGCGACCTCGCTCTTGCGAAAGCCCAGATTGACAGGGTGCGTACAAGAGTGAACATGCCCGGTGTGAATGGTTCCACCCGCGCGGCGCTCCGCAGCGCACTCCGTTACGAAAGGAAAGTGGAATTATGCGCGGAAGGATTCCGTTGGTTCGATATCCGCCGTTGGAAAGAGAACGATGGCGTCACTCCCCTGGCACTCAAAGCCGTCAATGGTCCGCAGTATGCACCGGCTTTCGGGCGCACCACCTCCAATGCGAAGCCAATTATTGATGAAAATTGGACAGTCACTTATGATGGCGCTACTACTTTCGATGGCAAAGCGTTCGACGCACGTGTCCATACCGAAAGAAAATTCCAGTTGGGCAAGGATGAACTTTGGCCGTTTCCTTACGACGAAATGGTGACCAATCCGCTCATCGGCATAGAAAATAACAACCCAGGATATTAGAAAGAATTATGAACAAGATATTCAAATTTTGCTGCTATGCTGCAGCGACGATGCTTGTCGCAGGATGTGACAAGTCCGAGCAGGAATACAATCCCGAAATCCAATTTTCAAAGACAGGCGATATTACACTCGTCGCCTCCATTGAAAACTGTGTCACAAAGGCTTCGCTTGTCAATACCGGCGAAGCACGCTGGAAGCGGGAAGACGCCATCTCCGTCATCTGTGCGGACGGAACGGCTGTAACATTCGCCCTCGACGGCACCGGAGAGACCCGCAGGGCATTTTTCAAGGGCACGATCCCGACAGGAAAGGAGATAGGAAGCTATGCGCTCTATCCTCTATCGACCACCTTGTCGGCAAACACAATCAATGTGGAACTTCCGCAAGAAGTAACACCCTCGTCTACGGGAAATTGTTCTGCAATGGTGGCAGAAATCGGGGACTCCTACGAGATCATCTTCAAACAGTTGATGTCATACCTCACTTTGCAGATCGACAATGTCAGTTCCGAAGCAGTGAAAATAGAGCTGATGGCCGACAAGCGACTCTCAGGCACGTTTTCTGCACTTCTTCCCGGCGTATTGGAGACAGGCATCGTGACGCAGAACGGATCCGGCGGCATTGTTGTCGCGCTCCCGGAAAACAAAGAATCTACGGTAACACTGTCCCTTGCAGTGCCGGTTGGCGAATATGGCAGTCTCATTGCTGTCGAGTATGATGCGAAAGGCAAAAGCATTGGCGAAGTGGAATGTTTGACTGCTCCGATAACGGCCGGACTTGCCGGCATGAGAAGTATCAGCGCTACCTTGCCCAAGTACGCTCCTCAATTGCCCATCGAAGGCACCGTCCTTGTGGCAGGCATCTACTGGGCGCTCGGAAATCTCCAGCACGTGGTAGGGAGTACGGACGAAGGATTCCAGACAGACTGGAGAATTGCGCCCGAACAGTGGGAATATGTCAATTGCGAAAATGCTAGAGCGTCGGGTACGGCGGTGACCTTCTCTGCGACGAGCTACACCCAGTATGACCATTTCAACTGGGGCGGCATCCTCAGTCCTTACGACAACGCGGCCTCATCCTCGGCGGTCGCTCCTGTAGGAACGGATATCTCAGGCAAGATGTATACCTCACAAGACTGCTCAATCCCTACCACCGATTTCGCCCAAGCCAAATTCGGCGATATCGCCTATTGGGCATCGAAAGGCAAGTTCCGTATGCCGACAACGGCCGAACTTCAGAAGCTTTTGGATGAGGCATCGCGCCAATACGGCAGTTACAAGTTGGCCGAAGGCAAGGAGATCACCGGATTCCTGTTTACCGACCCCGAAGATGGAGAATTGCCCGTCCGCAGCGATGTAGAGCAAGCATTCACGGCAGCAGACATCGCAAAGGGTCTCTTCCTCCCCAAAGGTGGAAGGCGCTACAATACCCAAGCCCTCACTGTCAATGTACAAGGTACGCAGGGCACTTATTGGGCATCGGAATCCATGACCCAGACCGGCGCTACACAGCCATGTTACGGCACGGTATTCCACATCCTCTCCGCAGGCATTACTTTCCCTTACTGGAATGCGGCGTTCGATGCGAAAGCAGGATTTATGATCCGTCCTGTTTATATTGAAGAAAAGTAACAATCAAGAGACTGTAATGAAACATACGATCATTCTTTTATGTATACTCGCTTCCCTTGCCTCCCTGTCATGCAGCAAGGATCCGGAGAAGATGCCTTGGGAAGATGACCTGAATAAGCAAAACCCTCCGGTGCCGGAAGCCAAAGTAGGAGAGACACTTCCGAAATGGGCGGAAGGGTGTCTGGACATTCATTTCGTTAATACTGGTCGCGGAGAATGTGCTTTCTACATTCTCCCCGACGGCACAACACTGCTGGTTGATGCCGGTGAAACCGTCACAACCAGCGAGTCGGTGCCGCAGAAGCCAAATGCAAACACTCGCCCGTACATTACCGATGCGACGTACATCAAGCATTTCCTGCCGGAAGGCAGCGCTGCCATCGACTGGTGTGCGCCGTCCCATTTTCATATAGATCATATTGGCAGTTTGGATGCAGCCACTGAGACTTCACCGAACGGTTACGCACTGTCGGGTCTTACCGCGCTCTACGGAGAAATTCCGTTCAGTCGGGTGCTGGATATGGGGTATCCCAACTACGGGGCAGACACTTCGATCCCGGAGATGGACGGACAACTCGTCGACGATTGGGAAAAATTCGTCAAATGGGCAGTTGCAAACAAAGGAATGACGGCAGACCGGTTTCGACCGGGCGAAGAACAGATAACGCTTCTGAAGAAGCCGAGCGAGTATTCCGATTTCCGCATCTTCAATATCGTGGCCAACGGTTATGTGTGGAATCTGAACTCCTCCACAGGACAGGGCGAAATAGTCAATACCGGCGCAGCGAAAGGCAATGCCGCAAGCTGTGGATTCCACCTGCGCTTCGGAAAATTCGACTACATCGCCTGCGGTGACCTTGTTTCTACGGCGCAGAACAGGATGGCCTACTATTATCGCGATTTTATCGGCGCAGGGAAACTCGATGTGTTCAAGGCGAATCATCATCTGAGCAGCAACTCCTGGGGCAGCCAGATGCAAAACTGCGAATTTTCGCCAAGGGTGATCGTCAACCTGTGTTTCACGGATTATCAGCCGGATACGCCGCTGCTGACTGCCATCATGACCGGCACCGGCTTTACCACCCATTCCTACAGCTGGACCAAGGATTTCTTCACCACCAATGCGCATCCGGATCTCGTTGCTGCGAACGCTGAACTTTACAAAAGTGTCGCAGGCTACAACGGACATGTTGTCGTGAGGGTGGCATCGGGCGGTAAAGAGTTCTATGTCTATATGCTTGATGACACAGATTTCAACTACAAGGTGAAATCCATCCATGGCCCATACAGTTCAAATTAAATCAGACTGATTAATTCAAATTTTAGATTATCCGACAGATGGGGAAAGGAATTTTTACCGAGAAAGAGAAAAAGATTGAAATCATCGAAGAGATTGATGTGCTGGTGGTCGGGGGCGGCCCGGCCGGTATCAGTGCGGCAATTGGCGCTGCAAGGACGGGCGCTTCGGTGATGATCATCGAGACCATGGGCTCTTTCGGCGGAATGTGGACGAACGGCATGGTCATCACCCTGGCGGGGTATAACAACTGGTTGAGGCCGTACCAGCGTTGCGTCGCCGGAGTGACCGGCGAATGGCTGGAATTGGCGGAAAAGCGCGGAGGAGCGGAAAACAACCGGAGTTGGGTGTTAAACTCCGACCCTGAGGTCATGAAGTTAGTGGCTGATGAGATGCTTCTGCAAAATGGCATCAAATGCCTGTTGCATACCTGGTTTTCCGATGTTATTATAGATAATGTCGATGTTATTATAGATGATGTTGATAATATTATAGATAGTGTCAATGTAAAAGGTGTAATTATAGAGAATGTCGATGGACGAAAAGCCATCATGGTCAAGGTTGTGGTTGACTGTACCGGCAATGGCGACGTGTTTGCCCGCGCAAACGCCCCGTTTTTTCTTTCTCCCGAACTGCAACCCATGACCTTGCCGTTTTATTTGGCTGAGGTGACACCGTCAGGGGAAATTCCTTTCGAGGAAGAACTGGTTGTTCCTTTCGGTCCCGAACCCGGATTGCTGAAAGAACCGTTGCTGTCGGAATATACTTCGCGAAGGAGGAATGTCGCTATCGACCGAAAAAAATTGAAAGAAGCCTCCGACAGGGGCGAATTGCCCTGCTTCGGAGGGCCTTGGTTTGGAGGTCTCAGGGAAAAATACCCCTGGGTGAACACGACCAGGGTTTACGGCTCAGCCGTAAATGCAGCCGAACTGACGGCAGCCGAGATAGAAGCAAGAAAAAATGTCAGCGAAATAGTCAATTTTTACCGGCGCGAATGTAAAGGCTTTGAAAACAGTTGGCTGATGCGGACTGCTGCGACCATCGGCATCCGTGAAACCCGCAGGCTCGATGGCGTTTACACGCTGACCAAAGACGATGTCGTGTCGACCCGTACATTCCCCGATCCCATTGCGCTGGGTGTTTGGCCGCTTGACGTGCACCCGCCTCAGGGACAGACCGGGATGCACGACATGTATGTTCCCTTGCCTTACCAGATTCCTTTCAGGGCATTGTTGCCGAAGACAGTCAATAACCTGATTGTCGGAGGGAGGTGTATTTCCACCGACCGCCAGGCGATGGGAAGTGTCCGTGTTGGAGCTACTTGCGGTGCAACAGGGCATGCTGCCGGAATCGCCGCTGCGCTTTCTGCCGCTTCGGGAATACCATTGCAGGCGCTCAATTACGCCGAAATACGAAAAGAACTTGATAATCAGAACGCAATTGTTGAATTATAAAGCATAAACGAAGAGATACAAATGCAAGCAAAAAAAATAACAGGAGTTATTATATTTCTATTTCTGCTGTCGTGTGGCGGTGGCAACGAAAATAAGTCGGGAAATAACGACCAACCCGCATTGTCTACCGCTGAAGCATTGCCATTGTGGTCAGACGGCTATCTGGATATTCATCATATCAACACCGGTAAAGGAGAATCGTCGTTTTTCATTTTTCCGGACGGCACAACCATGCTGGTCGATGCGGGCGTTACAAGCGCAAAAAAACCCGGAGTAACCGATTCTAAACCCGACGACAGCCGTTCTCCCGGCCAATGGATATCGAGGTATATCCTCCATTTTTTTAATGGTCTGCCCGAAAAAAGACTGCATTACATGGTCGCATCCCATTTTCATGAAGACCATCTGGGTGTCGTATTTTCCGATACCCAAAGCGCGAAGTCGGGAACCTACAAATTGTCAGGACTGGCAGAAGTCGGCGAACTGATCCCTTTCGATAAAATAATTGATCGCGGTTGGCCAAATTATGACTGGCCGGTTCCGCAGGAGGGCGTTGCAGCAAAAAACTACATTCAATTCGTGAAATGGCAAACAGAAAATCAACCTGTGGTTGCCGAGCAGTTTATTGTCGGCCGGAACAACCAGATCATACTGAAAAACTGTCCGGAGAAATACCCTGATTTTGAAATCCGGAATATCGCAGCCAACGGATTGGTGTGGACAGGAAGCGGCATCGGCACAGAAAAATTTGTTCCGGCGCTCGAGACACTCGACAAAAGCGATTATCCTTCGGAGAACAACATCAGTATCGCTTTCCGTTTGACTTATGGCAAATTCGATTATTTCAGCGGCGGCGACATCAGTTTTCGCGGGTCGGAATTTGACAAACCGGAAGACCAGTGGAAAAATATTGAAATCCCTGTTTCCAAAGTGACAGGGCAGGTGGATGCCTGCAAGGCAAATCACCATGGAAACTATGATGCCAACTGTGTTGCGTTTCTTCGCGCGCTGCGTCCGCAGGTCATTGCGATCGACACATGGCTTGCGCAACAACCGGATATGGCCACTTTGCGACGAATGATGTCTTCACAGACATACCCTGGTCAGCGCGATATTTTTGTGACCAATGTGAAGGAAGAAACAAAAATTGTTTTGGGCGACACTGCAGAGAAATTGAAGAGCCAACAAGGGCATATCGTGATTCGCGTTAGTCCGGGCGGATCTGAATTTATGGTTTACGTGCTTGACGATTCAAATGAGAAATTTCAGATAAAATCGACGCACGGCCCTTATTTATGTAATTAAACAAATGATTGACCTATGAATTATCTTGACTGGAGTATCATCATCCTCTTTCTCGGCACAATGACGGCGATTGGGATGTATTTTTCGAGAAAAAATAAGAATATACATGACTATTTCCTTGGCGGGAGAAGTATGCCCGAATGGATGGTCGCCCTCTCGGTAGTCGGCGCATCAATCAGCGCAGGCACTTTCATCGGTGCGCCGCAATTGGCATTCGACAGCAATCTTACTTACCTGCTATTGAGTGTAGGGGCTATTTTGGGAGGGTTGATGGCGGCGATTATTTTCATGCCTTCGCTATACAAAGCCGATACGATCACGATCTACGGCTATCTCGGTAAGCGTTTTGGACAAGGCGCGGTAACTGCCTCCAGCATTGTCTTTATGTTGGGCGTATTGCTCATGGCCGGTTCGCGACTGTTCATCGCAGCGATTGCTGTTTCGGTCATGCTCTACAACGATATCCTGCTGCCCAACCTGGTCATTTCCATTGTCATATTGGGAATAATTACGACGATTTACACGATGAAAGGCGGCATCAAAGGACTGATAGTGATTGACGCCATTCAGAGTCTGATAGTGATTGTTACGGGAATTGTATGTATCTATTTCATTCTCAAGGCCATCCCTGCTCCGGTTTCAGAAATTGCCAACGCGCTGAAAAATGCGCCTGAAGGCAATAAGTTGTTGCTTTTCGATACCGGCCTTTCGCTGAAACAGCCGTACAACCTGGTTGGCGCATTGATTGCCTGCACCATTTTTAAGTTTGCACAGTTTGGCACAGACCAGGAGTTTGTTCAGCGGTCGCTCACCTGCCGGTCGGTAGCAAAAGCCAGTCGCTCGCTTATTTTTTCCCAATTGATTTCATTGCCGGTGGTCTTGATATTTATGATAATCGGCTTTTTGCTGTATATTTTTTACGCTTGCCCCGGACTGATGGGAACGGCTGTACCGTCGGAAGTATTGAACGACAGTCGTCAAGTGTTTCCTCAGTATATGTTTAATCATTTGCCATCGGGATTGCTCGGCTTGTTGATGGTCGGCTTGTTGTCGGCGGCGCTGGGAAGTTTCAATTCTGCCATCAACGCGATGACCAGCAGTTTCGTTTCCGATATTCTTATTCCCTTAAAAAACAGAAAGAAGAAAAAGTCGGAACAACATAGTGGCGGGGAAATGAAACAATCCAAGTTGATGGTTGTTGTGATGGGCGCGTTACTCACGGTTTTTGCGGTGATTGCCGCTTTCATGCAGGAAGCCGGTGGTCAGACTTTAGTCGATTTTGCACTGGGTGTAATGAGTTTTTCCTACGCCGGATTACTGGGTGTGTTCCTGTGCGCCATTTTTACGCGCAGAGGCAATGTCAAAACTGTTGTAGCTGCATTGATCACCGGCATAATCGTCGTATTTGCGCAACAACCGTTTATTATGCCGTTGTGGTCGCCGTGGGTTTTTGGACAGGAAATAGAACTGGCTTGGCCATGGTGGGTTGTCGTAGGTGGAATGGTCAGTTTTGCAGTTTGTTGCATCGGGAAAAAGAAACTTTCCGATTAACTGAAGGATTATGGAATATTTTTAATAAAATCAAATAAATGAAACAGGCACAAGTTATTAAACCTGGGATACTTCAGTTTGCGGAAATTCCCGATCCGACATCCCGGGTTTTGGAGGATCATGAAATATTGTTGCAAATCCATACTATCGGCATTTGTGGCGGAGACATCCATGTGATGCACGGACAGCATCCTTTTGTTACCTACCCGGTCATCCAGGGACATGAATACGGCGCAAGCGTGCTGGCTGTCGGTAAGCATGTCACCAAAGTGAAGCCCGGCGACAAGGCTACTGCCCGACCGCAACTGGTATGCGGCAACTGTCCTCCTTGCCGAAAAGGGCGATATAACGTGTGTCAGAACCTTCGTGTGCAGGGCTTTCAAGCGCCTGGAGCGGCGCAAAAACATTTTGTCGTTCCGGAAGACAGGATTATCAGGGTAGACAACTCGCTGTCTTACGATGATATCGCCATGATTGAACCTTGTGCGGTTGGCGCCCATGCCTCGTCAAAAACCGACCTGGAAGGCAAAAACGTGGTCGTCACCGGTGCCGGAACCATCGGCAACCTGGTTGCCCAGTTCGTTCAAGCGCGCGGAGCAAAAAGGGTGTTGATTACCGACGTGAGCGATTTTCGTTTGAGGAAAGCGCAGGAATGTGGTATCAAGTATATCGCCAATACGGCACAGGAAAGATTTGAAGATGCCATCAAGCGAGTCTTCGGCGATGAATTGTTTCAGGTAGGCTTTGAAGTATCTGGAGCGCAGCCTTGCATTACCGATTTGGTTGCAAACATCGAAAAAGGGTGCGATATCGTTTTGGTGGGCGTATTTTCAAAACCGCCTTTTGTGGATTTGGCTGTAGTTGACGAACATGAAATTACGATCAAAGGTTCGATGATGTATAAACACGAAGATTTTGAACTTGCCGGCCGTTTGCTGAGCAAAGGAGAGATCAATGTAAAACCTTTGGTTACACAGCGTTTCAGTTTTGATGACTTTGCTGAGGCCTATCAATTGATCGACAATAACCGGGAAATTTGTATGAAAATAATCATCAATTTATGAGAGAATAAAGAACGCTGGCCCCTGTATCAGGAACAAACTTTACATGACTGATTCCCCAAACGACTGCGGGGAGTGTAGAACATTTTTGATGTTGTTGACAATAATGACATACGAGTTCCATACGACCATTGAACAACAAATTATGAACGTATAAAATTCTTTACATAATTTGTTAAAATATTTGTTTATTAAAAAGAAACATTCTACATTTGCACCGATTATTTATTAATATATAAAAAGATAAGATGAAAACAATTTTTTTTAAAGTTTTTATGGTTTGCGCACTACTGGTAAGTGCAAATGGAGCGGCATACGCAGGCGTTCCTACGGTTAATGTAACGCTGAACGGTGATATTGGAGATGAGGACTATTTCTCGACATCTTCTCCTTCTCCTGCACCCGGTAGTGCGGGCGTTGATTTGGCTTGCCGTCTTAGAGTAACTGTATCGTAAAACAGCATGCGCCTGCATAAAATAGTATTTCTGTATTTAATATTTGCGCCGTTAACTGTGACGGCGCAAACATTTACTACGCGTGATGGCGTGCAAACGAACTTCATAACTTATTCCGGAATCGTGGTTGATTCGTTGACCGGCAAACCAATAGAAAATGCCCTTGTTACTTTTTTTTCGATAAACACGGATTTTCCCGACAGCTATTATGTCCGTGTTAAAAGTGCAGTAACGAACAAAAAAGGCTATTTTCTAGTAAGATTTACCATCCAAAAAGGGATGCATTTTGAGATCACTTGTCTGGGGTATAAAGTCAAAAAATACCCGTTAACCATCAATTATGCAGAAGAAGACCTGGGCAAGCTTAAAATGGAGCGCGATGTTCAACAGCTTGAAGAGATTGTGGTGCGTGCACGCATGGCGATGTTCTCTCAGAATGGCGATACCACCTTTTTTTATCCCAAATCGGTAAAAACGCTACAGGGCGACCCTGTGCTGGAAGTGCTCAGGCAAATGCCCGGTGTGGAAGTCCGAGGCAGTTCGGTATTTATTGACGGCAAACTTGTAGAACGGAGCTATGTGAACGGACGGCTGATTTTCGGCATTGACCCGACCGAGGCCGTTACACAAATTGAAGCCAAAGACGCTTCGCTCATTATGGCTTACGATGAACCCGACGATCAAGAGGTCGGAACCAACAGGGAAAACGCGCGCAAACGCAAGGTAATCAACATCCTTACATTCAACCCGATCAACGAAGTCAGTTCCGGCAATCTCAAGACAGAGGCAGGCGGCTCTGAAGCCGACTCTGAATGGGACCGCTACAGTGTGTCGGGTGAACTGGGATTTTTCAAAGAGCAGCGGCAGTTGAAACTGACCGGCGGCATGGACAATTTTACGCCGGACTACAAACAAAGCGGACACTCTAACACCCGCACGGCTCTTTTCGATTATAAAAAACCCCGCACTTTCCTTGATTGGTTATATTACAATTACGGCAACCGCTCTTCTACCTCCGAAGGCAGGGCTTTCAGTACTTATTTCCCTGATGGACAATTTGAATCGCAAACTTCCGAACAGTCAAACCGCAACACTGAGCAATCCGATAGGCACTTACTGTACTGGCATTTTATAAAAATGAAAGACAAATTTGTTGGTTTAAGTGGAACTACAACGTTACGGTTTTCCAATTCCCACCATACCCTCAGCTCTTTTTCCGAAATGCTTCGCGACAATGCTATGTTGAGCAGCATCTCAGATCGCTCTTTTTCTCATGGACAAATGATAAGCATCGACAGCGAGGTGTCGTTTGGCATCGCATTGAAAAACCAGGAGCGGAGGATCGCTGTTAAACTCGGCTTCTCCGGAGCTTTACAAAAAGAGGAATCCGTGCGAAACAGCGACCGACGCAATCCTGCTTCTTCGTACAATGAGACTGTGAATTTCGATTCCAAATCACCGCTGTTACGGTTAACAGCCAATTTAAGCTACCGAAAAGACTATCATATAATGCGTGGGAAATGGATCCGCCTCAACTACTACGCCAATGTGGGAACAGAATGGAAATCGCAACTCCTGACGGCAACCGATTCGATCACCCGGATGCTTGATGCGGGGCGATCGGACGACAACAAAACACGACTCACTACATTCAAAGCCGGTGTCCAGCGTTGGCAAGGGACGGATGTTAAACTCAGTTTCGATATCAGCTATTCGGGATCTTTCCTGCAACGAACCGAACGATTGCCGCACGACGACGTGATAGACCGTTACTTCCACAGTCCGAAATTTGATATCACGTGTCAGATGGGTAATTTTTTTGTAACCCTGAAAAACGAGATCCAATTGCCGCCTTTTATGCGGTTTTCCTCCCGGCTCTACGACGATAATCCCTATCAACTTATATCAGGGAATCCCAATCTGGATGCGACAAAAAAATACACGGGAGAACTGGCATACAACCGGCGATTCGGGGGAGACGGGGTTGTATGGCTCGGCATCAATGCCGGTTTAATCAGCGACGCCATAATAGATAACCGTACGTATTTTGCCGAACCGACTGTCTTGCCGCAATACAATAACTACCTGACGGTGGCCGGCGCTACCTTAAGCGCCCCAATGAACGGCAGGATTGCCCGTTTTGCAGGGACTAGCTTCAACTTCGACAAGCGGCTGCCATTCATCAGATCGATCATGAAACTGAGTGCAGGCTATACATTGACGCAAAACCAGACCGGCGTCAATTCCGAACTGTTTGACAGTCACGAACGACTATTCAACAACCAACTTTCCCTGACAACCAACTTCTCCTCGAAATTCAGGGTGACGCTCAACAACGAGTTCCGTCACCTGCGTTTTGAAAATTATTCCGGACGAAACGACAACCGCGTGACGGACAAACTGAAACTTACTGCTCAATGGGATCTCACCGACCGGATGTTCGCCACTTCCTCCTACGCCATGGCGCACAATTCGAGTTCGGCATCCGATGTGACAATCACCGACCACGTGGTGAATGCCTCCTTCGGCATCCGGCTGTTCAAAGACCGCAAAGGCACCCTGTCGCTCAA
>JAISUK010000080.1 GCA_031272075.1 Dysgonamonadaceae bacterium | reverse complement strand
TTTTTATTTTTCACACGCCACGCATACAAATCAAAAATCAGTATCTCGAAATAAGCGAAATCGTATATATTTCTAAAAAATCACTAACTTTGCGCCAAATTCTAAATAAAAAATACATCCTCCGATGGCTGCCAGCCGTGATGGACGAACGGGTGCGGAAAATCGTGGAAAAAATCGACGAGATGATACAGAAAAAGAAGCATTTAGCCGAAATGACCGTCGCTTCCGGCGAAAACTGGATTGGCAAGTTGAGCAACAGGGAGTTGAGGGAGATATTCGGGTGGATTGTCTGAACTTGATTTTAATAAAACTATAATATGACATCAAATAACAACCCCAAAAACTACGGTTTCGTAGTCGCAAACAACGAGGAAGAGGCAAGAGCAAAAATCATTGCCAAATTCCCGGAACTGAAAGATAAAAAATTTACGCTCCGTCAGGACGAAGACTGCTTAGACACATGGTTTTCGTCGTGGCTCTGGCCGATCTCCGTATTCGACGGAATCAATCACCCCGACAACAAGGATATTTGCTACTATTATCCTACCAATGACTTGGTTACCGGGCCGGATATCATCTTCTTCTGGGTGGCGCGGATGATTATGTCGGGCTACGAATACCGCAAAGAAGAATGTTTCAAAAACGTCTATTTCACCGGTATTGTGCGCGACAAACTCGGCCGCAAAATGTCGAAACAACTCGGCAACTCGCCCGACCCGATTGAGTTGATGAACAAATACGGCGCCGACGGCGTGCGGATGGGGATGTTGCTCTCTGCACCTGCGGGCAACGATATTCATTTCGATGAGGCACTTTGCGAACAGGGACGCAATTTTTGCAATAAGATTTGGAATTCTTTGCGCCTTGTGAAAGGGTGGAACATCGCCCATCATTCTGACGAAAGTCAGAATCCCCAATGTAAAGATGGGATTGCGGGTTTGATTGCGGGTCGTAGCCCGCAACGCAATGACGTTGTCATCGAATGGTTTGAAAATTTATTAAACAAAACCAATGCCGAAGTCGATGATTTGTTTTCAAAATATCGCCTTTCAGAAGCATTAATGCTGATTTACAAACTGTTTTGGGATGAATTTTCGGCTTGGTATCTCGAAATCATCAAACCCGAATTTGGCAAACCGATTGACAAAACAACTTACGACAAAACCATTGAGTTTTTCGAGGAACTGCTGAAACTGCTGCACCCCTTTATGCCTTTTATTACCGAAGAACTTTATCACGCGCTGTCGGATAAAGACGAGAGCATAATGTTTGCCTTACCTCGTCGTTGCGTCCCGTGCGGTGACACGGGATCTCACCCGCAATCCAACGCTGCAATAATCGCCGATTTTGAGGCGACAAAAGAAATTATCTCCAACATCCGCAATATCCGCGCCTCGAAAAATATTTCGCCGAAAGAAACTTTAATATTGCAGGTTTTGGCCGAACATAACGCTAAATATGACGATGTGATTAAGAAATTGGCGAATGTGGATATACAGAGAGCCCCCTCTAACTCCCCCACAGGGGGAGAACCAACCCCCATTGATGGAGGAAGCGGGGCTGTTTCCTTTATGGTTGGGACTTGCGAATACGCCGTACCGGTCGGCAATTTAATAAATGTCGAGGAAGAAATAGCCAAAATGGAAGCCGAAATCAAGTATTTGGAAGGTTTCTTGAAATCGGTAAACGCCAAACTTTCCAACGAAAAATTTGTCGCAAACGCCAAGCCGGAAATCGTTGAAAACGAGCGAAAAAAGCAGGCCGACTCGGAAAGCAAGATCCGTTCGCTCAGGGAAAGTCTCGCCGCATTACAATAACTTGGCATCGAATGATTTTAATAATCAACGATTCTTTATTACTTTTGCAGATATGAAACGAGTGAATCATAGCATTCTATTATTGGGGCTGCTATTGGGATTGGCATCTTGCAAAAGTTCGTATGTCGTAACCATTGAGACTCAAAAACCGGCAGCCGTCTCCATTCCGGGAACGGTAGACGGTGTTGTCGTGGTAAACAATGCGATTCCACAACCGCCCACCTTGGGAATTGCACTCCGTATCAATGAGAAAGCGACTGATATTGGGCAAGCGCTTGAAACGGACACCACCCTTTGGAATGCTGTCGTACAAATGGCTCAATCCATCCAAAATGCGAATTATTTCAACAAGACGCTTGTTTACGAACAGGCACTACGCGACGACAACGAATGGTTGTCTCCACTCCCAATTCCGTGGGAAACGTGCGATTCCATTTTCCGGGAAGCCGAATGTAATGTGATCATTTCCGTCGACCGATTGTTGTACAACATGCGGGAAGCAGTGATTACACCTGCCTCGGAAGAATATTTCATCCATCCCGATTATGTTTACATCGATATCAAATGCCAGATTTCGATGACTTGCAGCGTCTATTGTCTTGACCAAGAGAAGCGGCTAACCTCTTTCACCGTGCAGGACAGCGTTTTCTTAAACGAACCATTTGAGAAAGACTCGCTGGACGTCTATAAGCATATTCCCAACTTCGTCCTCAAAGAAGCTGCGCTCGTGATCGCCGAAAAAGCCGCAGCCTTCCTGACTCCCAGTTGGCAGACCGCCCAACGGGTCGTGTATTCCTCCTACAGCTCCCGCATGCAGGAGGCGGATAAATATTTCGTCAATCAAAAATGGGAACAGGCGCGTGCGATTTGGGGACAACTCTTCCGAGAAAAAGAAAAGTCGATCGATAGAGCCCGTCTGGCAATGAATATTGCCGTCTCATACGAAATGGAAGATGATCTGAATGCAGCTTCCGAATGGGCGCAACGATCCAAGCATTTTTACGATAAATTAAACAGCGCTGATGTCAGTAACGAAAAACAACGGGCTGACCAATATTTATCTGCGCTTTCCGTTCGTATTCAGAACAATAAAAACTTGGATCTGCAATTACGCAACCCTTGACTTTGCAATTCGCAATAAAACTTTCAAAGAAGATGCCCGTTTATAAACATTTTTTACTATCTTTGCCGCGCATTTAAAGTTAAAGAAACCATTGTTTGCATGATAACAATAAATAAAGAGTTGATTCCTGTATTCGAAAACGCATTGATCGACAGTCTAAATTACTTCGAATCCAACAACAAGGAAAGTTCGTTGAGCGATTTGTATTTAAACCTGGATAAAGAAAATGCGACCCTTTCCATATACGACGACATGGAAAGCAAACTGCTGGAAGTCAATTTCGAAAACTACCATGTAGATGATACGGAAGATTTTGACATGCAATTGATCGCAACTCTCAAATACGCACTGCAGCAGTTTGAACAAAAGCAGTCGTTTAACAGGGATTTTATTGTGAAACCGTTCGCTGTCAGCTTGGTAGATGACGATTTCGTTATCTCCGAAGAATTGATTTTCATTGATGACGACACCCTCAAAGTGGATGAAAATCTGCTGACCGATTTGGATAAACAATTGGACGATTTTTTCAAAGATTTAATGAAATAACAAATATCCGCCACTATAGCTCAGTCGGTAGAGCAACGCATTCGTAACGCGTAGGTCTCGAGTTCGAGTCTCGATAGTGGCTCACTGTACGGCCCAACGACGTAAGTTATTGCAAAATAATTTTGCATAAATAAAATTATTGCTTACCTTTGCGGTCGCTTTAAAGTAATCTCTGGCGAGAAGAAGAGTTGCTCGTTACATTACGAAATTAATCAATGTTAATAAAAGTTTATTAAATGGACTTCATTAAAATTGCAGAAGAATCACTCGCAGTTCAAAAAGAACATCCTGCTTTCAAGAGTGGTGATACGATCACTGTAGCCTACCGCATCAAGGAAGGAAACAAAGAACGTATTCAACAATACCGCGGCGTCGTTATTAAGATTTCCGGTCATGGCAGCAAAAAACGTTTTACCGTCCGGAAAATGTCGGAAAATGTCGGAGTAGAACGTATTTTCCCACTGGATTCCCCGTTTATCGACAGCATCGAAGTAAACAAAATCGGCAAAGTCCGTCGTGCAAAATTGTACTACTTGCGCAAACTCACGGGTAAAAAAGCCAGAATTAAAGAGAAAAAAATCTGATTTAGGTCACCTTTTGGTGATTCTACCTTTATTGGGCGCATCGCATTGGCAATGTCATTGTGATTGTAGCGCATATCCCAAAGCGGCATCCCTGTCTTTATAGAGTTGTCGCTTCAATGCATCAATAGAATCGAAGCGAATATTGGGGCGAAGGAAATCAATAAATTCAATTTTCAGATCCTTATCGTACAAATCGCCCGAAAAATCAAAGAGATGCGTCTCAATTCGCAACGCTCCTCCCGTTGCCAATGTCGGACGACTGCCGATGTAGGTCATACTGCCGTAACAAGCATTATTTACATAACAGCGGGACGCATAAACACCCGAAGAAGGGATGACTTTCAACGGCTCGGCAACTTTCAGATTGGCGGTGGGAAATCCAATCGTGCGACCAACCTCATCTCCCCGAACTACGACGCCCGATAAGGAATAATCATACGTTAATATCTTCGCTGCCTCTCTCATTTTTCCTGTAGCCAGCAATTTTCGAATTGTCGTCGAACTGAAATGGAGATCGCCTTCCGTCAATTGTTTCACCCGCAGCACTTCAATTCCGCAGCGCGCTCCATACTCTTTGTAGTCTTCAAATCCGGCAATCCTGCCGCGACCGAACTGGTGATCGTATCCCACAAGCAACTTCTTGACGTGAAATTCGTTCCGAAGTTTTTCTTTCATAAATACTTCCGCCGTCAATTCCGACAACGCCAGCGTAAAGTCCATAATAAAACAGTAATCCACACCGGTAGTCGACAATTGGTACAGTTTCTCATCAAAACTATTCAACAATTCCGGCTGATAATCCGATTGCATGACTTTGCGGGGATGGAGGGGAAACGTGATGACTGCAGCAGGCAAACCGGATCGACCGGCCGTGTGTTTCAACTGCTCGATCAAAAACCTGTGACCGCAATGAACACCGTCGAAAAACCCGATCGTAGCGACAATCCCTTGATTGACAACCTCTCGGAAATAATATTTTTGATCAACATAAATGGAAACCATAGCGTCAATTCTAATCCTGAAGATGCAAAGGTAATTCTTTTCGGTGTAAAATAAATACCCTGCCGTTCAAGAGGTGTTTTACTTAAATTGTTTACTTTTGTATCCTGATATAATTATTGACATGAAACGAGCATGTTTTTCAAACATCCAAGTTGATGACAATAATGACATGCGAGTTCCATACGACCTTAAAAAATAAAATATTGACGTATGAAATATTCAATCCGGTTTAATGGAGAACTGAAAGGCACTATTCGACTGCCGGCATCTAAAAGTATTAGCAACAGAGCGTTAATAATAAGCGCATTGAGTGGAAATTTGTATGAAATACAAAACCTCTCTGACTGTGACGATACAAAAATAATGATCGACAGCCTCGCTTCCGACGCAAAAACCATTGATGTGGGCGCGGCCGGAACAGCCATGCGGTTTTTGACGGCCTATTTCGCTATGCAGCAAGGCGAACGGGTCATCACCGGCACAGAACGAATGAAAAACCGACCGATTCGGATATTGGTTGACGCATTGAACGCGGTTGGCGCCGGAGTCCGTTACATGGAGAAAGCGGGGTTCCCCCCATTGCTGGTCAAGGGATCCTGTTTGAAAGGCGGAACAGTGGATTTGAACGGAGAAGTCAGTTCGCAATACATTTCCGCCCTGATGATGATTGCGCCGCTCATGTCCGAAGGATTGGTCTTGCACCTGAAGCCTCCGGTCATTTCCCAACCTTATATCCGGATGACGGTGCAATTGATGGAAACATTCGGCATTGGGGTGCAATGGACAGAAAACACGATCCTAATTCCACCACAGCCATACAAGCCCGTTTTGTTCAAGGTCGAAAATGACTGGTCGGCGGCTTCTTACTGGTACGAGATGATGCTGTTGGCTCCAGGGAGTCCCGTTATCAACCTGCCGGGATTAAATCAAACCAGCTTGCAAGGCGACGCGAACGGAAGGAAACTGTTTGAACGATTAGGTGTTGCCACTGCATTTACGGAAGAGGGCATCCTGCTGTCGAAAAAACAAACCCAGGTTGATCGGCTCGATTATCATTTTGCTGACGAACCGGATCTCGTGCAAACATTTGTAGTTGCGTGCGCCCTGAAGCAAGTCCCGTTCCGATTCACCGGATTGCAAAGCCTGAGAATCAAAGAGACCGACCGCATCGCAGCATTGCAAAAAGAGATGAAGAAGTTAGGCTTCGTCATTCATTGCCGCGACGACAATCAGCTGGAATGGTCGGGTGAACGCTGTGAAGCGGAGTCGCTTCCCTCCATCGACACCTACGAAGACCACCGCATGGCCATGGCCTTTGCCCCGGCAGCCATCGTTTTCGATGCCGTAACGATCAACGCGCCGTCCGTCGTTTCCAAATCATACCCTCAATTCTGGGAAGAGCTGGAAACTGCCGGATTTCTCATCGAAGAAACAGAATAATTAATTGTTTGACTTTCGTGGATTTACTACAATATACTTTTTTTCAACACGCCCTCTGGTGCAGTCTGTTCATGAGCATCGCCTGCGGCATCGTCGGCGCCTACATCGTCACGCGGCGACTGGTTTTCATCAGCGGGGGAATCACCCACGCTTCTTTCGGAGGACTGGGCTTGGGATTCTTCCTGGGAATCAACCCGATCCTGTCGGCAATGGCTTTTTCCATCTTATCGGCTTTCGGCGTAGAATGGCTGTCAAAACGACAGGATGTACGCGAGGATTCGGCCATCGCCGTTTTCTGGTCTTTCGGCATGGCATTGGGAGTCATCTGCATCTTCCTGACGCCCGGTTACGCTCCAAACATCACCGCCTATCTTTTTGGCAACATACTGACTGTGACAATGATAGACCTGTGGCTTATTGGAATCATCGCCTTGTTGCTGATCATCGCATTTGCACTGTTTTTGAAACCGATTCTTTTCACTGTTTTCGATCGTGAATTTGCACAAACGAAGCATTTACGGGTTTCGTTGATCGAACACCTGATGATGTTGGCAATTGCCGTAACCATCGTCGCTTCCATCCGATTGGTTGGAATCATGCTGCTGCTGTCTTTATTGACGATTCCGCAAATGACAGCCAACCTGATGACTTCCAGGTTTAAGAATATGCTGCTGTTCTCCATCGCTATCAGCATCGCCGAATGTGTATGCGGTCTGTTCATATCCTATTTCTTCAATGTACCTTCCGGCGCAGCGGTTGTCTGTATCCAAGTGATCGTGTTTTTTCTATGCAAAGTTTGTGTTTTTCTGCGCCAAAAAGCAATAAAACACACATAAAACTGTTTAAATCGTGAACCGGAAGTCCATACTCAAACCGGATAATGTTGTGATAAAGCGTCAAACAGTTTCCATATTACTTTATATTATCCTGGCGTTCGCTTGTACCTCGTCCAAGAATACGCCCGGCACAAGGTGGTATCACTCTTTCAACACGAAATACAATGTTTACTTCAATGGGAATGAAGCTTTCAAAGAAGCGCTGAAAACCCAGCAAGAAAATTATACGGAAAATTATTCCGAGATGATTCACATGTTTCCCATCAGCGCTACCGACAAAGAAAAAGAACCCACCAAAGGCCCTTTCGATAAAGCCATCGAAAAGTCCGTAAAAGCCATCAAGACCCACTCCATCCAGTCGAAACCCGAAAAACAGTCAGGCAAACGCAACGATCCGAAATATCAGGAATTTATGAGCCGGGAAGAATACAACCCTTTCCTGCATAACGCATGGATGTTGATGGCTCAATCGCAATTCTATAACGGCAGTTTCCTCCAGGCAGCCAGCTCTTTTTCCTTCATCGCCCGTCATTATGCTTCCCAAGAAGAGATCGTAACGCTTGCCAAACTCTGGCAGGCTCGAAGTTATACGGAATTGGAATGGTTCTACGAAGCGGAAGACCTCTTCTCAAAAATCAACAACATCAACCTGTCGAAAAAAGCCAGCGACTTGTTTGCCACATTCTATGCGGATCTGTTGATTAAACAAAAACAATACAAAGAAGCCGTCCCGTATTTACAAATCGCCATCAAAGCGGCGAAAGGAACACAGAAAGCGCGTATGAACTACCTGCTGGGGCAAATCTATGTCCGGACAGACCAGGAGAATCTGGCTTACAATGCTTTCGGGAAAGTGATCAAATCCAATCCGCCATATCCGCTCGAATTTAGCGCTAGAATCCGGCAAACGGAGGTATACCCAGGCGGCAACACAAAAAAAGTCATCAAAGTCCTGGAAAAAATGGCCAAAAGCAGCAAAAACAAAGACTACCTCGACCAGGTCTATTATGCCCTCGGCAATGTGCACATGTCTATCCCCGATACTGCGAAAGCCATCGAAAGTTATGCACTCGGAATAGAAAAAAGCGTAAAAAACGAAATGGACAAAGCATTTTGCCAAATCAAACTGGGAGATATTTATTTTACCCAGCGGAATTATGTAAAAGCCCAGCCCTGCTATGCCGATGCTTTGTCACAGATCAAAAAAGAAAATACTGACTACGAACGGGTTTCCAAACGGTCGGAAGCGCTCGACGAACTGGTCATCCATTACGAAGCTGTACAACTGCAAGATAGCCTGCAACGACTGTCGCGCATGACCGACAATGAGCGGCTGGCAGTCGTAGCCGAAATCATCGAGACGCTGAAAAAAGAGGAAGCGGAAGCGAAGAAAAATGCTGAACGGGAAGAATTTCTCGCTGAAATGGAAGCAAAACAACAGGACATGCAAGCAGCGAGACAAGGACAACGTCCGGCAGGCGCGCCCGGCGGCATGGTAGCGGTAGCTCCGGCCGCCAGCGAGACTTTTTATTTTTATAATCAGCAAACCGTTGCTGTAGGGAAAAATACCTTCCAGCAAAAATGGGGACGCCGGAAACTGGAAGACGACTGGCGGCGACGAAATAAAACAAACCCGATGTCCGACCAGTTTAATCAAGAAGAATCGGCGCAAGCTGCGCAAACCGAAATGACCGATACCACGCTTCAACAGGCGGAAGCAAACGATACAACGGCGATGAAAGAACTCTCCACCAACCCGCATGACCCCCAATTCTATTTGCAGCAAATCCCCGTCACGGAAGAAGATATCGCCGCGTCCAACCTGATAATCATGGATGGATTGTTTAATATGGGATTGATCTATAAAGACAAGTTGGAGGCTTATGACTTGTCCGTCGAATCGTTTACAGAGCTGAATACCCGTTTCCCCGATAACGAAAATAAATTGGAATCGTACTATAATTTATATTTAATCTACCTCAGGCTGGACAACCCCGCCGAGGTCGCGTTGTATAAATCCAAAATCATCGCGGAATTTCCGGAAAGTGATTATGCTGTCGCGATGGCGGATCCCAATTATGAATACAATATCCGAATGATGGATGTAATTCAAGATTCCATCTACGTGAATACCTACCGCGCTTACATCGATGGCGTCATCCCGGAAATCAGGGATAACTACGAAACGATGAAGAATAAATATTCCCAATCGAAACTCATGCCCAAATTCATGTTTATCAACGCACTGAGTTATGTCATGACGCAAGAATCCGACACTTTCAAGGTTCGACTGAAAGAATTGATCGACAAATATCCCGACGCCGATGTGTCCGTATTGGCCGGAGAAATGATGAAAGGTTTTCAACGCGGACTGGACCTGGCAGGAAACGACGCCAACCTGGCGAAAGGCGATTTGTTCAATATCCGTCTGAGCAATGCCGACGGCGGCGGTGATTTTATTCCCGATTCGACGCTCGCTTTCTCAGCGGAGAAAAATACACCGTACATGCTGTTGTTGATCTATCCCAAAGCACGCATCAACGAGAATATGCTTTTGTTTCTCGTCGCTTCTTATAATTTCACTAATTTCATGGTTGCGGACTTCGACCTGCAACTCGAATCGTTTGACCGAATCGGCATGTTACAAATCAAAGGATTTAATAACTATGCCGAAGCTGTGCAATATTGGAATATGGTTCACCAGCCCGAAGGCTACGCTCAGAAGTTGGACGACGTCATCTCCATCGTTCCGGTATCTGTGGAAAATTATACCGTCTTAACAAAAGGCAAAAGTCTGGAAGATTACGCCCATTTCTTTGAATCGTCCTACGGCGAAGATAACCGCGCATTGATTGAAAAATGGAAACTTCATCAGCAAAAAAGTATCGATGAATTGGCAAAAACCGCCGAACTTCCGCAGGAAGTAACGCCGGAAGAACTCGATATTCCGGATCTCAATCTCGCCCAACCGTTAGACACAATCGCACCGGAGGTATCCATCGAAATGGATTCTGTACAAACTTTGCCGACCCAAAATGCGGTCATCGACACAATAAAAACGGAAAGCGAAAACGACTTGCTGGAGACGGTCGATGAATCCATCGAAAAAGTCGCCGCTCCTTTACAAAATGTGAACAAGGCAATCAACGAGTTCTCTTCCGATCCGATCAGGTCGATCTTGAACCTGTTTAAGAAGAAAAAAGTCAAATCCGCTACCGACGAGGCTGACGAGAAAGCGTCGATCGACTTACAGAAGCAAGCGAAAGAACAAGAGAAAGCGCAAAAGGAAGCCGCAAAAGCTGAAAAGAAAAAAGCAGACGAATTGGCCAAACAACAGGAAAAAGAACGGAAAGAACTGATTCAAAAACAGGAAGCGGAAGAAAAAGCATTGCTTAAACAGAAAGAATTGCGCGAAAAAGAATTGGAAGATATCAAAAAAGCAGAAGCGAAACAAAAAGAAGACGAGAAAAAACGATTGGCCGACGAAAAGAAAGAAGCAAAAAAACTGAAAGAACAGGAATACAAAGAAAAACAAAAGAAAGCCGAAGAAGCGCGGAAGGCCAAAGAAAAAGCGTATAAAGAAGAACAAAAAGCCAAAAAGAAGGCGAGAGAAGAGGCCCAAAAACAAAAAGACGCCGAACGAAAAGCCGCTCAGAAACAGAAAGAAGAGGAACGAAAATTAAAAAATAAAAAATAAATACAGGCATGAAAAAAGATAGACTGCTGTGGGCGGACGATGAAATGGACTTGCTGAAGCCGCACATCCTTTTTCTGGAAGAAAAAGGATACGAGATAGTGACGGTTTGCAGCGGAAAAGATGCTGTCGACTGCTGCGAAGATGAACATTTCGATATCATTTTCCTCGATGAAAACATGCCCGGATTGAGCGGCTTGGAAACATTATCGATCATCAAAGAACTGAAACCGGATGTGCCGATCATCATGATTACAAAAAACGAGGAAGAAAGCATCATGAACCTGGCAATCGGCAGCAAAATTGCCGACTACCTGATAAAACCGGTGAATCCGAATCAGATACTACTGTCAATCAAAAAAAACCTGCACAAAACGGAGATCATCAATCAGACGATGACAAGCGGTTATCAACAGGAATTTAATAAAATCGGCATGCAAATCAACGATTCCTTGACCGCAGCTGATTGGATGGAAGTCTACAAACGTCTCGTTTACTGGGAACTGGAACTGGCCGAAGCACAGACCGGCATGAGCGAACTGCTGAAAATGCAAAAATTGGAAGCCAACCGCATGTTTGCCAAATTCGTTAAAACCAATTACAAGCAATGGCTGGAGCAGCCGGACAACCGCCCGCTGATGAGTCCCGACCTGTTCAGGGAAAAAGTCTTCCCACTCCTGGACGAAGCGGAAAACGTCTATTTCATCCTGATCGACAATTTCCGCCTTGATCAATGGCGCGAGATCAAAGACCTGCTTTCCGAATTTTTTACTTTCAACGAAGATCTTTATTATTCCATCCTGCCGACAGCTACCCAGTATGCGCGAAATACCATTTTTTCCGGATTGATGCCGCTTCAGATCGAAAAAATGTTCCCGGAACTCTGGGTTGACGAAGAGTCGGAAGAAGGCAAAAACCTGAACGAAGCCCCGCTCATCCGTACGCAGATAGAACGATTCAGGAAGAAATATTCATTCTCATATCATAAAATAAACGACTCAACCTACGGCGAAAAACTGTTGAATCATTTCAACCAGCTTGAAAACAATCAGTTGAACATCATTGTGCTGAATTTTGTCGACATGCTCTCCCATGCCCGCACCGAATCGAAAATGGTCAGGGAACTGGCATCGACGGAAGCCGCCTACCGTTCGCTGACCCGATCGTGGTTCCGTCATTCGGTAGCATTGGAATTATTCCGTAAAATCGCATCCAAAGGGGGCAAAATCATCCTGACCACCGATCATGGCACCATCCGGGTCGTCAATCCCGTCAAAGTCATCGGCGATAAAAATACCAATACCAATCTCAGGTATAAAGTCGGAAAAAACCTTTCTTATAATCAGAAAGAAGTATTTGAGATCAAAGAACCGGAAAAATTCGGGCTCCCCACCCCCAACATCACTTCGAAGTATATTTTTGCGATGAATGAAGATTTTTTTGCGTATCCGAATAACTACAATTATTACGTATCCTACTATATGAATACGTTTCAGCATGGCGGAATTTCTATGGAAGAAATGCTCATCCCGATCATCTCGCTCGATCCCAAATAATGTAACACCCATATCCTGAAACATTGGCAGGTATTTATATCCATATCCCGTTTTGCAAGTCCCGATGCATCTATTGCGACTTCTTCTCCTCCACTTCAATGCGGTTGAAAACACACTACATTGATGCGGTATGCCAAGAAATAAAACTTCAACGCGACTATCTACAAACGCCGGTTAAAACAATCTATTTCGGCGGTGGCACTCCCAGTCAATTGACCGGCGCCGATCTCAGCAAAATGAAAGACGCTTTATTCGATGAAAACGAACTTGACCTGAAAGAAGTTACCTTGGAAGTCAACCCCGACGATATTCATCCGGACTATTTGGAAAGCATCAACACTTTCTTGCAAAATCGATTCAGCATCGGGGTTCAAAGTTTTGACGATCAGGAATTGCTTTTCCTGAACCGCCGACATAACGCCAAAACAGCCATACGCGCCGTAAATGAATGTTATGCGGCCGGTTATCGAAACATCAGTATTGATTTGATTTACGGACTTCCGGGGCAACAGCTCAAAACACTGCGAAAAACCCTCCGACAAGCGCTGGATTTACCTGTCACGCATATCTCCGCTTATCACCTGACTTATGAGAAAGGGACGAAACTCCATCGGTTGCTGCAATCCGGTCAAATCACGCCTGTCGACGACGAACAAAGCATTCTCCTCTATGAGGAAATAATCGATCTGCTCGAAAATGCCGGATTTGCCCAGTACGAAATCTCGAATTTTGCCGCCGAAGGGTTTCAATCCCGGCATAATTCCGCGTATTGGAACGGCAACCATTATCTGGGCATCGGAGCTTCGGCACATTCTTACAACGGGAAGACCCGACAATGGAACGTCTCTTCTGTCGAAGCATATATCCAGGCAATCAACCGTGGAGAGATTCCGGCGGAAGTAGAAAAAATCGATCCCCGTACCGCGTATAATGACTATATCATCACGCGCTTACGCACACGACAGGGCATTGACCTCACGGAAATTGCCGAATTGTTCGATGAAATGGCGACAAATTACTGCATGATGCAAATTAAGAAACACCTTTCCAACGGCTTGATGGAAGAAAAATCACCCCGTTTTTCCCTCACCCGAAAAGGAATCTTCGTTGCCGACTGCATCATGAGAGATTTATTACTCATTTAACAGGCTGATATTCCGATGACACCATCTCATTTCAAAAAACATACCGATTTGTCAGGTTTTTTAGCTATATTTGCCCGAAATTTACACCCCAATTATTGACATTATGATTACTATCAACAAAGAACTGATCAATCCGAAAAGTATCGTAGTCATCGGAGGTTCGAATCACACATTCAAACCCGGAGGCAATTGCGTACGTAATCTGATCAACGGAAAGTATCAAGGAGACTTATATGTCGTCAATCCGAAAGAAACAGAGGTACAAGGATTAAAATGCTATTCCCATGTTTCGGAAATTCCCGACACTGACTTGGCGATCATCGCAATTCCTGCCGCGCTGTGCCTGGAGTCGATTACCATCCTGGCGCAACAGAAGCACGTGAAAGCATTCATCATGTTCACTGCCGGATTCGGCGAATCGAACGCGGAAGGCGAAAAACTCGAAAAACAGATCGTGGAGGTAATCAACAATGCCGGCGCATGCCTGATCGGGCCGAATTGTATCGGAATGCTCAACCGTTATCACCACAGCTTGTTTACACTCCCGATTCCACAGATGGATCCCATGGGCGTCGATATGATCTCCAGTTCGGGCGGAACCGCCCTTTTCATCATGGAATCTTCCATCCGGATGGGATTGCGGTTTAATTCCGTCTGGTCAATCGGCAACGGCGCACAGATTTCGGTGGAAGACGTGCTGGAATACATGGACCGCTATTTCGATCCGCAACAGGATTCCAAAATAAAACTGCTGTATATAGAAAGTATCAAAGACCCGGACAAACTGTTGGAACATACCGTCTCGCTGATTCGAAAAGGTTGCCGCATCGCCGCAATCAAATCCGGCAGTTCCGAATCGGGAATCCGCGCCGCCTCGTCCCATACCGGCGCCATGGCCAATCCCGACCTGGCCGTAGAAGCGCTTTTCCGTAAAGCAGGCATCGTCCGCTGTCACAGTAGAGAAGAATTGGCAACCATCGGCGCTGTCTTTACCCTGAAAGAACTGAAAGGGAAAAATATCGCCATCGTCACCCATGCAGGCGGCCCCGCCGTAATCCTCACCGACGCCCTGTCGAAAGGAGGAATGGAAGTCCCCAAACTCTCCGGCACGCCCGAAGCGGAAAAACTGAAAAACCAATTGTTGCCCGGATCTGCTATCAGCAATCCGATCGACATCCTCGGCACCGGAGGCCCGGAGCACCTCGGCATTGCCATCGATTTCTGCGAAACAAAATTCAAAAACGTGGACGGCATCGCCGTCATTTTCGGCAGTCCCGGACTTACCCGCGTCTATGAAGCCTACGATGTGCTCGACAAAAAAATGAAGACTTGTAAAAAACCGATTTTCCCGATATTGCCTTCGGTAAGCACCGCTTGGGACGAGACGGATGTATTCGTGAAAAAAGGCCATGTCAACTTCAGCGATGAAGTCGGTTTGGCGACGGCGCTCACCAAAGTCATCAAAACGCCCCATCCGCTACCGAGCAATGTCGAACTCAAAGGAGTAGACGTCCCATTAATCCGACGAATCATCGACAACATTCCCGATTCGGGATACATCGAGCCGAAACTGGTGCAAAGCCTGCTGCGGGCAACCGGCATTCCTTTCGTCCCGGAATTTGTATCCGCTGATTGGGAAGAACTCAAAGATTTCGCTCACCACGCCCATTTCCCGATCGTCGCCAAATGTGTAGGGCCGATACATAAATCGGACATCGGGGGCGTTGTGCTGAATATCCGTTCGGAAGAACACCTTTCCATCGAGTTTGAACGACTGATGAGCATTCCCGGAGCGACGGCCGTCATGATACAACCCATGCTGAAAGGAATGGAACTGTTTATCGGATCGAAATACGAAGAACGATTCGGACATATTGTACTTTGCGGATTAGGTGGTATCTTTGTCGAAGTGTTCAAAGACATTGCTTCCGGTCTGGCGCCTCTGGCAACTGAAGAAGCATTATCCATGATACGTTCGCTGCGAAGTTATAAAATTTTCCAGGGCGTACGGGGACAAAAAAGCATCGACGAATACCAGTTCTCCGAGATCATTGTCCGCCTGTCGGTATTGCTTCGTTTCGCCACCGAAATCAAAGAAATGGACATCAATCCGTTGCTCGCAACCGATAACGGCATCATTGCGGTTGATGCACGGATAAGAATTGAAAAATAACACTTATTAACCTGATGGAAAATGAATTGATGGCATTGGAAGAAAAAATCGTGACAATGCTCAAGACGGTGTACGATCCCGAAATTCCGGTAAATATCTACGACCTGGGATTGATCTACGGCGTGGAATGTGATGACGAACAACGAGTGACAATCACCATGACGCTGACAGCGCCGGGATGTCCTTTGGCCGACTATATCGTGGAGGATGTCCGGATGAAAATCGAATCGATAGAAGGGGTAAAAAGTGCCATCGTCAACCTCGTTTTCGAGCCGGAATGGGACAAAGACATGATGAGTGAGGAAGCCAAACTGGAATTGGGATTCTTATGAAGAAAATTTATTTTGCTTCGGATATGCACTTCGGTTCGGATGCGTTTGAAGACCCGTCCATAACGGAAAAACGGTTTGTCCGCTGGCTGGACGTCATCAAACACGATGCCGGAGCGCTTTACCTCCTGGGTGACGTTTTCGATTTCTGGTATGAATACAAATACGTCATCCCACGCGGATTTACCCGTTTCCTGGGGAAAATTGCCGAAATGAGCGATTCGGGCATCGAGATCCATTTTTTTACAGGAAATCACGATGTCTGGATCTACGATTACCTGCCTTCGGAACTCGGCATCACGCTCCACAAAGAACCATTTCTGACCGAATTGAACGGGAAAAAATGCTATTTGGCACACGGCGATGGGCTGGGCGACCATTCCCGTTCATTTCATTTCATCCGTCGCATTTTCCACAATAAAATATGCCAGGTGCTCTTCAGCGCCATTCACCCGCGGTGGGGAATCGCGTTTGCCCGCATCTGGTCGAGATATAGCCGCAAAACCGGTTTGCTCAATCCGGAAGATTACCTCGGCGAAGACCGCGAATACCTGGTCCTCTTTGCCAAAGAATACCTGAAACACCATCCGGAAATCAATTATTTCATCTTTGGACATCGCCACATCTTGCTGGATTTGAGCCTTTCGCACGAAAGCCGTGTCTTGATTCTCGGCGATTGGTTGAATTATTTTTCTTATGCCGTGCTCGACGGAGAGCAAATGTCGTTGGAACAGTTTGAAGAATAACGAAATGATTGAAAAAGTCAACCCTTTTTCGCTCCTATCCTACTATTTTATCTGAAAGTCTTCGGATCTTTGTATTCCTTTAAAACGAAGACATGGGTAAAAAGTGCTTTTTATTGATAATCGCCGTTTTGATCGCCTTTCCGGGCATTGCTTCGGAGAGGGACGACGATGCCGTCGTGGACACTTCCAAACAAAAAGAATATTACCTGAACGAAGTGGTCATCGTTTCTTCCAAGGAAACCCACAGGCATTCCGCCGCACCGATTGCAGCTTCGGACTTCTCTTCGCTGAAATTGCGGAACAAAGACATCCGTTCGACGAAAGACCTGACCTCCAAAGTCCCCAACTTGTTTATGCCGGACTACGGCTCCAAGATCAATTCGCCCATCTACATCCGCGGAATCGGCTCGAAAGTGAACGCTCCTTCCGTCGGCCTGTATGTTGACAACATGCCGTATTTTGAAAAATGCGTGTACGATATCGACCTTGCCGACATCGAATACCTGGAAGTGCTCCGCGGACCGCAAGGAACGCTCTACGGTCGCAACGCCATGGGAGGAATCATCAATCTCATTACAAAATCACCTTTTGATTACAGCGGGACACGCATCCGCCTGTCAGCCGGAAATTACGGGATTCGTTCGGGAGAAGTTACAAATTACTCCCTTTTCTCCGCAAAATCCGGCATCATGGTCTCCGGGAAATACGCGCATAGCGACGGCTATTTCAACAATATTTTCCGCAATGAAAAAGTCGGGCGAATGGACGATGCCGGAGGTCGATTCAAATTGTCTCTCCGACCCTCTTCCGCTTTTTCGGCAGAATTATCCGGCAATCTGACCTATTCATTCCAAAATGGATACCCCTACGGCGTAGACAACGATTCGGAAAATCGCCCCGTTGTCGAATACAACGAAAAAAGCCGCTACAAACAACTGGTCGGCACGACTGGCCTCATGTTGCGCTATACCACGGAATCGTTGCTGCTCACCTCAACCACTTCGTACCAGGGATTGAAAGATTTCCAGGGCATTGACCAGGATTTCTTGTCCGACTCCATTTATTTCGTGATGCAAGACATGCGCCAAAACCTTGTTTCGGAAGAAATTACACTGCGTTCCAACGCTGCATCCAACTACCAGTGGGTGATCGGGACTTTCGGATTTTACCAAGCAATACGTAAAATAGTCGATATGGATTATCGCCGGTTGAACTATACTACAGATAAACATTATTCGACCAATACGCGAGGAATTGCAGTGTACCACCAATCGAGCTACAAAAATCTGCTGATTGACGGATTGACCGTCGGGGTCGGCATCAGACTGGATCTCGAATCCGCATCGCAACAATTCGTCCCCTACAAGATTGATGCTGCAGGCATTACGCCGCAACAGCCCTACGACAGCGAACTGAATTTCACGGAATGGATCCCCAAATGCTATATCTCTTACGATCCCACTCCGACCCAAACTTTCTACGGATCAGTCGCCAAAGGATACAAAACCGGCGGTTTCAACGATTCTTTTCAGAAAGAACCCGACCGTATCTTCGATCCTGAAAACAGCTGGAACTATGAAACCGGCTACAAATGCGCCTTATGGAATCAAGCTATAAAAATCGATTTTGCATTGTTCTATATTCACTGGAAAAACCAACAAGTACAATACCTTGATCCCGAATACAATCCGCCGATCCCAATCATCAAAAATTCAGGAATTTCACAAAGCAAAGGCCTTGAACTCAGCGTGTCGGCCAATCCCATCAAACGCCTGGAGATAGATCTCCAATACGGCTACACGCACGCGGTGTTCACTCGGTACAAAAAAGACGAAAACACCGATTATTCCGGCCATTTTATCCCCTATATCCCGAAAAACACCTGCTCGTTGACGGGCATTTATACCCTCACGTCACATGCGGGTTTGTGCGACCGGATCACTCTGATGGGGCAATACAACGGCATCGGTTCGATGTATTGGGAAGAAACCAACCAATACAAGCAAAATTATTACAGCTTGATAAATGCGCAGATCACCTTTTTTAAGGGAAGCCAATCATTGAGTGTCTGGGGGCGGAATGTATTCAATTCACATTATAATACTTACTTGTTCTATTCTGCTGGCAACCGGTTTTGTCAACAAGGCAAACCGGCTTCATTCGGGATAGACCTGACGATTCATTTGTAAATGAAACAAAACAACAACCTGATTCACAAACAACTGTTACTGCTTTGTCTGTACATCGCTCAAAGCATCCCGATGAGTTTCTTCTCATCGGTGGTGCCCGTCATCATGCGCGAAAACCATTATTCGCTCGAATCCATCGGACTGCTTCAGCTCATCAAGTTGCCCTGGATACTGAAACTGTTCTGGGCGCCGCTGGTTGACGACAAAACGACCGTATTCACCGACTACAAACGGTGGATCATCTTTTCGGAACTCTTCTATGCCGTCGTCATCATCACGATCGGATTCCTGAATCTGGAGACCAACTTCCACCTAATCATCATTCTGATGATCATCGCCATCACCGCTTCTTCCACACAGGACATCGCCACCGACGCTTTGTCTATCTACCTGATAAAGGGACAGGAACGAAGCCTGGGCGCCAGCATGCAGTCCATGGGCAGTTTCATCGGCACATTGGTCGGCAGCGGTGTGTTGTTGGTGATTTACCATTATTTCGGCTGGAAAAGCCTTTTAATCGGATTATCTGTATTTGTCATGGTGGCATTGACGCCGCTGTTGACTTACAAACAAACGAATCACCCCAAGACGCCGGTAAAAAAGAAAATCAGCCTGAGGGAGTTACTGACTTTTTTCCGACAACGGAACATCGCCAAGCAGATTATTTTCCTGCTTCTCTATTATGCCGGCATCACCAGCATCCTGGCGATGTTTCGTCCATTTCTCGTGGACTTGGGATATCCCATGAAAGAAATCGGATTCCTTTTCGGCATTTTGGGGACATCCGCCGCTACCATCTGTTCGTTCGGTGCGGGCTTTCTAATCCGCCGAGCCGGGAAAGACCGTTGCCGTGTGTGGTTTGCATTATTTACCGTATTGGCCACCGGATTCGTCTTGTGGCTGTCTTTCGGACATACTTCCAAAATGATTGTTTATTCCGGCGTTATTTCCCTCTGGATTGCATACGGACTGGCCACGGTGGTGGTATTTACCACCGCCATGGATTTGACACGCGAAGGCTGTGAAGGCACCGATTTCACACTACAAACCGTGTTTACCCACCTGAGTGGAATCATCCTGGCCATCATAAGCGGACAGATAGCCGGCAAATTTTCTTATACCGTATTGTTTATCTTCAGCGTCGGACTGGCGCTCGTCTCGTTGATTTACAATGCATACTTTTATCAACCCTTGGCCCCGAAAAACAATGATACAGCACCTGCATCGGAAATATGACCGCTTCATCCCGCGATATACGAGTTACCCTCCTGCTAACCGGTTTCGTCCGAACTTCACAGAAAAGGAATACCTCAAAGAAATCACCGTTTCCAACGGAGAAAATCCCAGTCACCTGTCTTTTTATTTCCATATCCCTTTTTGTCCGACGATGTGCCATTATTGCGGATGCAATTCCGTCAAATTACACGATGAAAACGAGCTAATTGCCTATCGCAACGCCCTGTCCCAAGAATTGGATGTGGCGCTCCCCTTGTTGTCCACTGAGCGGAAAGTGTCGCAGATTCATTTCGGTGGCGGCACGCCCTCTACCCTCTCCTTTTCATCGATCCGATTGCTCATGCAAGCCATCTTTGACCGTTTTGACGGGATTGATTCTCCGGAAATCGCCATCGAATGTCACCCGGGCTATGTGAATGAATCTTTCCTCGAAGAATTGAAAAATGCCCGATTTAATCGAATCAGTTTAGGGATACAGGATTTTGATCCGGCGGTATTGAAATGCGTAAACCGCGTCCCGCCTCGAATCCCGTTGGAAACGATCATTCATTTTATCCACAGCGAAATGAACGCGTCCGTCAATCTGGATTTTATCTATGGATTGCCGAGACAGACTCCATCGAGTTTTCTGCAAAACATGGAACAGGCCGTACTGCTCCGTCCCGACCGGATCGTACTTTTCCCTTATGCACATCTGCCGCAATTGTTCAAACGGCAACAAATCCTTGAAAAAGCCGGGTTGCCTTCGCCGGAAAGCAAACTCGAAATGTTTGAAAAAGCAGTTAAGTTCCTTGAAACAGAAGGATACCGACAAGTCGGCATGGATCATTTTGTGTTGCCCGACGATGAACTCTACCAAGCAGCAATCACAAAACAATTGCACCGCAATTTTCAAGGCTATTGTTCCAAACGGACTACCGGCCAGGTTTATGCTTTCGGTGTTTCCGGGATCAGTCAATTATCCGGATGCTACGCACAGAATACCAAAAATTTTTCGCTATATTTGTCATCGCTGGCATCGGGACATCTGCCCGTGGAACGCGGTTATGTATTATCGCCTTCGGAACGGATTACTCGCGAAATCATCTCCTCGCTGATGTGTAATTATGCGGTGGAATGGGCGAAAATCTGCGAATCGACAGGAAAATCATCTTGCTTCGACAGCCCTAACTTCCGCTGCAACCGAAATCGATTGAATACGTTATGTGAAGACGGAATCATCGAACTCAACGACAACGGGATCGAAGTGACGGAAGTCGGCAAGCCGTTTGTCAGGCATGTTGCGACTTGTTTCGACCCTTTTTATAATGATATAAAATACGATTAAACTATGAGAGCATTGGATGCGGTTGTTATTGGAGCCGGGCTGACCGGCTTGACCCTCGCTTTTTACCTCCGGAAGCAAGGGAAAAAAGTCTTGCTGGTGGAGAAATCGTCTCGCACGGGCGGAACCATCCGTTCGTTTCACGAAAACGGATATACTTTCGAGTCGGGACCCAATACCGGTTCGCTCGCCAATCCGGAAATCATCGAATTATTCGATGAATTGAAAGATCGCTGCACCCTCCAGCTTCCCAGGAAAGAAGCCTACCGCCGACTGATCCTGAAAAACGGAAAGTTGCACGCATTGCCTTCGGGAATCATCTCCGGAATCACTACGCCGATCATCTCCGTAAAAGACAAATTCAACATCCTGCTGGAACCGTTTCGCAAAAAAGGCGACGATCCGGACGAATCGATCGCGGCACTTACGCTCCGACGGCTCGGCAAATCATACCTGACCTACTGCGTCGACCCGTTTATTTCCGGCATCTATGCCGGCGACCCAAACCGATTAACTACCCGTTACGCACTGCCGAAATTGTACGCTCTCGAAGCCAACCATGGGAGTTTCATCCGAGGAGCGATCGCGAAAGCCAAACAACCCAAGACGGAACGCGAAAAAAAAGTCACCAATGCCGTTTTTTCTGTCGAAGGAGGATTGTCGCGCCTGACGCAAGCGCTGACCAATGCCATCGGCGAAGAAAACATCCTGCTGAATAATCGATCGACCGTCATTTCCGGCAGCGCGCCCAACTGGAATCTCCGCCTTTCCGGAATGGAAGTCTCCACTCCCACCATCATATCGACGGTGGGGTCATACGCTTTGCCCGAATTGTTTCCTTTCGCTGCAGAAAGTCTGATGAATCGAATCAATAATCTGCGTTACGCACCGATTGTGCAGGTCGCGGTCGGCATCCATGCCCTGCGCGGGAAAGCTTTCCAGGCGTTCGGCGCCTTGTTTCCATCGGCAGAAAAACGGAATGCGCTCGGAATACTCTATCCTTCCGCCTGCTTCGAAAACCGCTGCCCCGAAAATAAAGCCCTGCTCTCTGTATTCCTGGGCGGCATCAGAAAGCCTGAAATGATTGATTTGTCCGACCAGGCCATCGAACAACTGGTGTGCGACGAGCTCCGCACCGTCTACCGGAAACCCGATCTGAATCCCGAATTGATGCGTATCTTCCGACATACGCACGCCATCCCCCAATACGAACAAAACTCCGGCGACCGCCTGGCGGCCATTTCCGAATTTGAAAACGCCTACCCCGGCATCATCCTGGCCGGCAATATCCGCGACGGGATCAGCATGGCGCAGCGCGTGAAGCAGGCAACGGACATCAGTTTTTTTCTTCCTGATTGATACCCTTTTTGAGGTATCTTTTGATTGACGCATAAAAATTTTATGAATTTTTATCTATATTTGCGCCGATTTATCTATATTTGCGCCGATTAATTTTATTTTATTTTATTAACTGCTTACAATAATGAAGAAAATTGCTATTTTTCTATTCATCTTACTAATGCCTTCATTCTTGTTTGCCCAGAATTTCAAAGTGGACGGAAGCGTCTACGACGAAACAGGAGAGGGGATTCAAGGCGCATTGGTTTCAGTCAAAGGCGATGCCGCTAAAGCAACCATCACCGGCGAAGACGGAAGTTTCAGCCTGGTTGTCGGTAAAAATGCCGTATTGACAGTTTCATTTTTGGGTTACCAGAAGGCCGAAATTCCGGCTGGAGACGGTAAAAACCCGCTAGTCATTCAACTAAAGCAGGACTTCAAGACGCTCAGCGAAGTGGTCGTCACCGGCTATCAGGAACTCTCGCGCGAACGGGCTACCGGCGCGTTTGAATCGGTACGTCCGGAATTTCTCGACAATCCGACCAACAACATCGGTTCGAGCCTGATCGGTACTGTTTCCGGTGTACAGGTCACGACCGACATCAACGGCGACATGAAGTTTGAAATTCGCGGACTGTCGACCCTTGGCGGGGACAACAAGCCGCTGATTGTCGTCGACGGATTCCCGATTCAAGGCGACATCCGCAGCATCAATCCCAACGATGTGGTGAATATCACCGTGCTGAAAGACGCCGCAGCCGCTTCCATCTGGGGTACCCGCGCTGCCAATGGCGTCATCGCCATCACCACACGCGGCGGCACGCTGACACCGCAAAAAACGGAAATTGAATTTAGCACCTATCTGAAGACTTCGCCGAAGATCGACCTGGATTACGCCCGCTCGCTGGCCTCTTCCGCTTCTACCATCGAATACGAAAAAATGGCATTCAATGCCTGGAGCGCTTCGATGCCCAACGACGCTTTCAACAGCATGGCCTCATTCTCGCCCGGACTGGTGGCGCTACAGGAAAATCTCTTCGGATATATCAGCGACGCCCAATTGGACGCACTCCTCAGTCAATATGCCAAACAGGACAACAGCAAACAAATCAAAAAATACCTGCTGCAAGGAGCCGCTACACAACAATACAACCTGAACATCAATTCGAGCAACGGCCGCGTCAGCAACAACCTGTCGCTGCTGTACGAAAAGAATGCGTATTATCAAAAAGGGCACGACGACTGGAAAGCCATCGCTACCTACCGCACCAATACCAGTATCACCAAATGGCTGGAATTTAATTTCCTCGGCTCGTTTACCTACAAGGAATCGACCAGCAATTACAGCGCAGAAGATATCCTGTCGTTGGCGCCCTACGAAATGCTGATCGACGAAGACGGCAACCTCACCAACATCAGCAAAGGAATCTATTGGCCGAACCTGCAACGCTATTTTCAATACGAGAATTTCCCTTACGAATTTACCTACAACCCGATCACCGAATTAGGGGAGGGGGTTAAAGACCTGACTACCACCAATATAAACGCCCGTTTCCAGGGTGGACTTAAATTTAAGCTATTGGAAGGCCTTACCTTTGACTCAAAAATTCAATACGAACTCAACAATACCCTTACCCGCAATCTCTATTCCGACAAATCCTATACCGCACGCTATGGAGTCAATACCGCTTCTTCCTACAATCGCGAAACCGGAGCTGTGACGCTGAACTTGCCGCTGGGCGGATTCCTCGATCAGAGCAGGTCCAGGATAGATTTCTACGATTTCCGGAATCAAATCAATTTCGACCGCACGTTTGGAGATCGGCATGCCGTCACGCTGCTTGCCGGAACAGACCTCAGCGAACGCATCGCACAAACTTTCAACCATCCGCGCGCATACGGCTACAACGACGAACGGATGACAACTTCCGCATTCCCCAACGGACCCGGAAGCAGCAGCCTCACAGCGCTCAGGATCAACAACTGGTTAGGGTCTTCTCAAACTTTCACTTATATCAACTCTTTCTCGTACGGCACGCAACGTTACTTTTCGTATTACGGCAACGGATCGTACACACTCGACGGCAAATACACCCTGTCGGGCAGCGTCCGTTCGGATGCTACGAACCTGATTACCGACGACCCGAAGTACCGCTACAAACCTTTCTGGTCGGTTGGCGGCAGTTGGAATCTCAGCAAAGAAGCATTCCTGCAATCCGCAACTGCGATCGACCGCCTGGTTGCCCGCCTCACCTATGGGTTCAACGGAAATGTCGATACCTCCACTTCGTTTCGGCCGCTGTTGAGCATGGGCACCGCCGCCAATGCCTACACCAACGGCATGACAGCCACCGTCTCCAGTTTTGGCAACCCGACTTTGCGTTGGGAGAAAACCGCTACCTGGAACCTCGGATTCGATTACTCCTTCCTGAAAGGCAAATTTTTCGGGAAAATCGATTACTACAATAAAAACAGTACCGACCTCATCGCTACCATCTCCATCCCGGCTATCAACGGAACGACCTCGCAAAAACTGAACAATGCCGCCGTCCGCAATCACGGGATAGAAGTGGAACTGGGAATGAATCAAAACATTGCCAAAGGCATCTCCTGGCGCGGAAATCTGAATATGTCGTACAATATCAACAAAGTGACCAGCCTGTTTAAGGCGGCTTACGAAGGATATGAATTGACGATGTATGCCCCGGTGTTCGTCGAAGGGCACAATGCCAACGCAATATGGTCGTATGTCTACAACGGCATCAAAAACGTCGGCACCGAAGCATCTCCCAACTGGCAACCGACGGTCAAAGGTGTGGGCGACTCCTATTTTACTTTCGGAGCTTGGACTACCGGCAACGGCACTGAATTTTGTGTCGACGGTGGAACCACCAATGCGCCGTTGGTTGTCGGCTTCACCAACAGCTTCAGAGTGCGAGACTTCGATCTGCAGTTTATTGTGACCGGAAAATTCGGACACGTCTTCCGCAGAGAATCGTTCAACTACCCGCCGGTATGGGGCGCACGCGTTTTGCCCAACAGCAAACTCGACGAAGTGCTCAACGGCGACCCGATGAAGATTGTGCCGCTCCCGATGAACGGCCCGATCGAAGGCCGTTACTATTTCTGGGACCGTTTTCACCAGTACCTCGACTACCTGGTAGAAGACGCCGGACACATCCGTTTCCAGGAAATCAACCTGACTTACAACTTGCCGACGCGCATTTGCAAAACGGTCGGGTTGAAAAATTTGCAGTTGTTTGTGCAAGGGAATAACCTCGGCAACATCTATTTTAATCAATATAATGAAGATCCCGAATTTCCGCGAGGCAGCATGAAACTGACGCCGCAATATACATTCGGATTGAAAGTCAAAATTTAATTTCACTACAGTCATGTTAAAGAAATATTTATTATTCATCATTGCAGGCGCATCACTCCTCATCGCTTCTTCGTGCGATGATTTTCTCGCCGAAATGCCCTCAAAAACAACTTCAGTGGTAGTCACCTCTGCCGACCAGTTGGATGCCGTGCTGGAAACCTTTTCGGCTTTCTATCAGGTAACCAACCAAGAATCCGTCTCCGGTCACGACGATTTCGGACTGACGCTCGAACTCTACAACGCCCGTCCGGCTTCTTTCACCTACTTCCCGATGATCTATACCTGTTTTTGGGATACCAAATACTTGCCGCTCGACACCCGCACCTCCGCATGGACGGCGGAATACGGCAAAATATTCCGGGCAAACCTCGTACTCGACAACCTGAGTAGAGTCACCGGAACGGATGCACAAAAGGCAGAACTGAGAGCGGAAGCGCACCTGGTGAGGGCGGTCAGTTATCTCGAACTGGTACATACCTACTGCCTGCCGTATACCGAAGAGACCAAAAATGAACTGGGACTGGCATTGAAGCAGTCGACCAGTTTTGAAGAAACTTCCACACGCGCCAGTCTGGAAGCGACTTACGCATTGATTGAATCGGATATTGAGGAAGCCCTCAAAATCAAAGCGCACTTGGTGCAGGACGGCAGGGTTCGCCACTGGCGCGGCAATATCGGCGCCGCCAACGCCATTGCAGCGCGCTACTGGCTTGGACGGAACGATTACGCCAAAGCACAGCAATATGCCGAGGCGGCATTGTCGGAATACAATCAGTTGATCGATTACAACACGGACATGTATTACAGCACCGTTTCCCGTTCACCGATAAAAATCTATCCCGACCCCTCCAGACCGACTTATTATGAAGAATACAAAGTGCTGTATCCCTACACCTACGACAACCAGACCAATTTCGTCGATATGATCGGCTGGACGGAATTTTACTATTTCCGTCTGCATTATTACGGTTCGTGGTGGTATGTGCCGAGCGCGGAACTGATATCAATCTATGACCAAAAGTACGATCTCCGCTTCAAATACCATTTTGTGGAAGGTTATTCCTACGACAGTCCGGCATTGATGACCAATCCGGCGCATTTCTGGTACGGCTACATCTTTTTCTTCAAAGACCGGATCCCGGCAGGGCCTACCGTCGCCGAAATGCTGCTGACCAAAGCCGAAGCGCAAGCACGGCAGGGCGATTACAACAGCGGCATCGCTACAGTAAACCTCCTGCGGGCAAAACGCTTCGACAGTTCGGCTCCGGCTTCCGTTGTCAACCTCACCGCTTCGTCACGCGAAGAAGCCGTCATCAAGATCCTGGAAGAACGGCACCGCGAAATGCCGTTTTACATCCGTCGTTTCGACATCCGACGCTTCAATACCAACAGCGACGCTTTCGACGACGTGACGCTCACCAAGACGTTTTATCCGTTCGACGGAACTGCCGTGCAGAGCGGCGATGCGCCTGTGACGTATACGCTGGGCAAGGGCGACCGCAAATGGGCTTCTCCCATTCCCAATACGGAAATCGTCTCCAGTCAGGGAAATTTACAACAAAATACATATTGATATTGTTATGAAACCTTTCATGCTGTTTGTAGCGCTCATACTGATAAGCGGTACGGCGCACGCAAAAAAAGAGCACTTGCGAATCCTCTATGTCGGCGGTTCGGCCGATTGGAATATCGAATATTTCAACGGTGATTCCGTCGCCTGGAAGCAAGATGTTCACGAACGAACAAAAGCGTTTGAGACGATGCTGAAGAAGTATTTCTCTTCCGTGAAAATAGTAGACGCGGCCGACTATACCGAAGCATTGTCGAAAAACTATGACGTGACGGTGATGGACGGTACGCCGAAGCCGATCTCACCTCGCATCTATGAGCGCGACGATCAGGGCAAGATCACCAAATCTACAGCTGAAGGCTATTTGACAGAAGCGTTCGACCGTCCGATGCTGTTTATCGGTGAATTGGGCGAAAAACTGGGGCGGCGCATCGGGCTGAAGACCGACTGGTATTGCCTTTGTCTGGATGCCGACGCGCACCATTTCAGGCAAGAACATCCGATTTTTCATGCGCCATTTCCGGTGAAATTGACGCTGCGAAACCGACCGACGCCTTCAGGCGCTTACCATTATCAATATTATGTGGATGGCACTATTCCTGACTCCATCCCCATGTGGCAGGTACAAACCAAAGGCTACGAATCCGATGCGGGCTTCCGCATCGGGATGGTAGCCCGTCCCTGGGGATTCGAAGATTCGCCCGAAGCGGAATATATCTCCAGCGGTGTATGCGCCAAGACATTGGACGCCGTCGCCATCGGCCGCCACGGAAATTTCCTGCATTGGGGCTTTGCCGCTTCGCCTCGCTATATGACGCCTGAAGCGCAGACGGTATTGGCTAATGCCATCGTATATATTTCCAAATTCGCCGGACAGGGTGTCATCGCACGCAAATACGAAGACCGGATCGCTACCCGCGAATACCTGAAGGAATTGAAATACCTGGCTACGCACGAAAGCTACGAAGACCGCTTGAAATCGGACGAGGAATTTTATGCTCAGATGCAGAAGCGTCAGCAAGAACTGAAAGAGAAACAGACCAAAGGGGAAAAACTTTCCGCTGCAGACAAGACCATCGTGAACATGAAGAAGCCCGCCGTCATGCCTTTCGAAGCCTACATCAAACGCTACCAAAAGGATTTCTTCGACCGCTTCGGCACCGACTCCGAAGCCTATATCAAATTCTATGACGAAAACAAGGACTATTTCTATAGCTTTGGTTTTTATCATTTTGAACTGGACGAAGACGTGAAAAGCCTCGGTATTCCAAACAACGATCTCCGCTTGCTGGATACCGCCATTCGCCTCATGGAATCGAGCGAAGATGCCGAGAAAGGAAAACGGATTCTGACGCGTTACACCCTCTGCGATTTCGCTACACCCGAAGAATGGCGCGAATGGTTCGACACCAACAAGGATCGCATGTTTTTCACCGAAGCGGGCGGCTGGCTGTTTCTGATCAACAGCCGCGAGCCGGGAGTGAACGACTACCACGCCAAAGAAGCGCGGGCAGCCATCGCTACCATCCCCTCCGGAACAACCAGCGACCTGGAACCTGTTGATATCGGCAGCCGCACCATCGACCTTTCCAACGGCAACAAAGAACTGGTAGTGAAAATCTCGATTCATCCCGGATATCACCTTTACGCCGAGACAGCGCCTTCCGACCCGTTCATCCCGACACGCGTGTCGTTCGACTTGCCCGACGGCTACCAAACAGTGGGAGCGATGAAGTTGCCCGATGTTCGATTTTATAATGCCGAAGGCACCACCATCTACGAGGATACAATCGTGTTCCGGCAAGAAATTGCCGGTTCAGGCGGAGGCGAAGCCAAATGTACGGTCGCTTATCAATGCTGCGACAATCATATCTGCTTCGCTCCGGAGAAAGTGGAATTGAAGTTGACGCTGAAATAGCGGCTTGTGGCTGTTTTACCTAATTTCTTACGTCAATAATTTGTTATTTAAAGGTCGTTGGAACTCGCATGTCATTATTGTCATCAACTTGAATGTTAGAAAATCTTGATCGTTTCATTACCTTTGTTAAAACAAGAAAAATTATGAAACAAACTATTATTATTTTATTCGGATGTCTGATGTCATTCACGAATGTGTTGGGGCAAGGTATCCGGTTTTCGAGCGCTCATAACTCCTGGGAAGACATTGTGCGGGAAGCATCGCTCGAAAAAAAACTGATCTTTGTTGATACCTATACAACCTGGTGTTCACCATGTAAAAAGATGGACGCGGACATTTTTCCCCTCAAGGAAGTCGGCGATTTTTTCAATCAGCATTTTATTAGTGTGAAAATAGATGCCTGGAACGGAATGGGAGTCGATTTTGCAAAAGTCAACGATGTCAATGAATATCCTACCTATTTGTTCTTTTCGCCTGATGGTAAGCCGGTAATGCGTGGAAAGGGAGCTATTTCGGCAAAAGACCTGATTGCATTGGGAAAAGAAGCCATAAAGAATTATCAGAATGGAGTCAGCGTCGAACAAATAGAGGACATGATGAATAAAACTGATTTATCGCCTGACGATTTTCAAAAAGTGCTCAATTATGTAAGAATTTTACGGTTGCCGATGGTAGGATACATCGAGCGCTATTTGGATCGGCTTCCGGAGGATTCGCTCTACAATAATACGACATTCGTATAGTCAGTCATTACCGAATAGAAAACATGTCTTTGGACGGGAAAGCTTTCCAAGTCATACTGCACGCATTCAAAAAAAATCCTGTCAAAAATGGTCTGATTACAGGCCCCTGGCATACGCTTCAGGAACAATTGGTGGATTGTGCTACATGGGCGGGAGCCAACAGAGACAGTATTCGCCTACAGCAAATTCTTCAGACAATACTCCAAATCGACAGCATTCCCTTTATTATTCGTTGGGAACAACAGTTTTTGAACTCCGTTTACCTGGCCAATGCCGGCGACAGTTTGCGTTTCGTACGCGCTGTATGTGATTTTGCAGATGAATTTATCATGAATGTTGATACCGGCAAATTGTTTCAATTGGAAAATGAGGAATATGAACATTATCTTCGACACAGCGAAATCAGGGACAATTCAAACGACAATGTGCAAAAAATCCCCTTTTACGGGAACTGTAGATGGTTGTTTGATGCTTTAGGGAGATTGAGACATGAATATGAAGATCATTATGCGCTTTCACCCGAATTTTTGCGTTCGTATATCAATTGGCAAGAGCGAATGGCGGACTTGTATGAACATTTCCCAGACAAGATCATGAACTCGGATAAAAGGCAATCTTTTATAAAGACGTGTCAACTCAATATCGCATTTGCTCAGAAAATGCTGGAGAATAAGAAATAGCGGCTAGTGAAGAATTAAGTGAGTCGAAGACTTGGAAAGTTTCTTTCGAGCTATCCCTCTTTGCGTAAAACCGAAAAAACTTTTTATGTTTTTTGAGTTTTAAATAGTTTTCTTGAAACCAACCGGTAACAACCACCCACCAACTTAACAAACTTTAACTCTCAAATTTTTGCGAAAATCAATAATCGCACACCCCTGAGTTGCAAAAATTGCAAAAAATCGACCCCCCGCCGAAGACTTTTTGCATTTTTTGCAAATTTTGAAGCCTTTCCGGTCGACGAGTTG